>NZ_CP024871.1:1517500-1530000 GCF_000306675.2 Leptospira mayottensis 200901116 | reverse complement strand
CGCCCCACATTTAGGACAAATTTTTTCCTCTTTATTCAAGTCGTAAAACTTGGTGGAGCAAGTATGGCAGGTCCATTTTTTTCCAAGAGGATTTAAGGACACCCCCTTAGAACCGGAAACCTTTTTCGTTCCTGTGGGGTTTGTCGGTTTAGACTTTAAAGAAGGATTCGAAAGCGCCTTTTTGATGATCTCTACTTTCTTTTTTGCCGATGCATTTCCTTTTTTAGGTGCAACTTTTTTTGCCGCCGCCTTTTTTTTAACAACGACCGTAGCAGTTTTTTTGGGCTTAGTCTTTTTACTATTTGCCATCGGAATTGACCATATTACGAGAAAGGTATCGACGTTCAAGCATAAATAATTTGAATCCCTTACTTGAAGGACGGGCAAAAACCTTAACCGATTTCCAAAAAAAACGCAAGGAAAGAATCTCTTATTTTTTCGGATTCCCAGAAAAGCCGAAAATTTTCTTCTTAGTGAAAGTCCATCCGGGAGTCGAACTTTTGAAAATTAAACTGAGCGTAAATATCAACAAAATCGCCACCCTCCGAAATTCGAGAGGTGGAAACATTCCGGATCTTTTGTATTTCGCGGATTTGGTTCTCCGAGCGGGAGCCCAAGGAATTACGGTTCATCCCAGAGAAGACGAAAGGCATATTCGAAAAGACGACGTGTTTTCCTTAAAAGAATTCATCGATTCTTACAATTATAAGAACAACACAAAAATCGAATACAACATGGAAGGGGAACCCTCTCCTCGTTTTTTAGATTTGCTCCTCAATACAAGACCTGATCAGGCGACCCTTGTTCCCGTAACTCCCGGAGAAATCACCTCCGATCACGGATTCGACTTCAAAAAGGACCTATCGGTCCTTCAAGAATATTCTAAAATTCTAAAGAAAGAAAAAATTCGCACTTCCCTTTTTGTAGAAACCAACCTTGAAAACCTTAAACTCGCCTCTCTTACGGGAGCCGACCGTGTGGAATTTTATACGGGGCCTTTTGCAGAAAAATTCGATCGTTTTCCCCAAATCGGACAAGAATGTTTCGAATCCTCATACATCCCTGCCGCAAAGGTTGTCCTGGACCAAAAAATGGGAATCAATGCGGGGCACGATTTAGATCATAACAATCTGAAAGTTTTTTCCCGCCTTCCGGGACTTCAGGAAGTTTCCATCGGTCACAGACTAATTTCCAGAGCTTTGGAAACCGGGATCGATCAAAGTATTAAGGATTATCTTCAAGTTCTTTCGTGAGATGTCGAAACCCTTCAAAACTCGGATCTCCTTGGATCAGATAAAACGCGGCTTTTTTTAGATGCAGCGCCAATTTTTTTGCGTTCTGATTTTTTTGTGAGATTATTTCCAGGCTTTCCTTAAACTTCTTCAAATGTTCCGTAGCTTGAATTCTGTTTTTGGATTTTACAGACTGACGAAATTCCTTCCACGTCCTCGTAACTTCCTGATTCGGAGATTGCATTTTTTCCAAGGATTGTTTACGCACCACTCCACTTACATCCCAAACTTCCCGGTACGGATGAGAGTTCTCCAGAAATTTATAATATTCTTTCATATAATTCACTTCATTGGGTCTCACTTGGATAAGTACGTCCGATTCTCCCACACATTCCGAAAAAATCCCTTTTTCCAAGGACTCTCTTCCGATTTCCTTTAAAGCCACGAGTACAATCAGGTCCGCAAGAGTTTCGTTCTTTTTCCCGTCCTTGCAATTTTTGATGGCTCGAAAATATCTTTTTTCCACTTCGTCAGCGGAAAGTGCCTCCCCCTGCTCAAGTTCTAAATGATACGCGACCTGAAAAACCTGATCCCGATAAAGACTGTCCCAAGGATCCGCATTTCTCGCTCGAAGCGCGTACTCCAATGCCTCCGGATAATTTTTTGAGGAAGATAAAAGTACGGAAAGATTGTAACAGGACAAGGCCCGGCCGGGATGCAAAGACCTACAACTCGATTTGAGAAGTTTCATGGAAGATTCTCTTTCTTCTAAAGTTCCGTAAAATTCCAAAATCGCCTGTTCTTGGACCATTTCGAGTGCAAATCTTCCCGAACCGGGCATGGAAACCGTTGAACAATAGAACCCAAAAATCAAGAGAACGAAGATAAAACTTACACCCCAAAGAGATTGACACTTTGAGATTTGAATAGAGAATGAACTGAAAATTTCCTGAAATCCGAGGAACACAAGTTTGAAAAAAGGATCTGCCACGCTTTCGTCGTTACTTTCCACTCTTTTGACCATTTTTATCCTATACTGCGAGCCTACATCCGGCAAGTCCCCGGCCAAGGCAGACTTTACCCTCAAAGATTTTGATAACGTAATTAGCACGGTTTCCCGTTATTATATCGATAAAAATATCGATAAAAACCGCGCTTATCGCGAAGCCGCGATCTACGCTCTCTTATCGCTTCCTCATTCCATTTATCTCTATCCCGAAAGTTATTTCAAGGAAAGAGAAAAATACGAGGAAAAAGACGAAATTTTTCCCGGAAAAACATTCAAGATTTCAACCGACGATTCCTTTATTCTTTTTGATCCAGATTATACGGAAGTGGAGAAAATCAGGGACCGTAAGTTGAAAGAGGACGCGAATAAGTCCAAAGTCAGCGACGAGGAAGTAAAAAAGATCGTTGAAAGGGAAAAAATTCGTAAGAACGTCCTTTCATCCAAATGGGAACGAACCGGCTTTAGCAAAAAAGATTTTGATCGAGTTCTCGCATTCATAGAAACCAATCTGGACAAATACAAGGATTATCCTCTGAAAGATCCTTTCGGGGAATCCGAGGAAAAATCCAAAGAACCGTTTACAATGAACGACGTTATGCTCGCTGCGGCGAACGGTTATCTTTCTTCTCTCGATCCTCATAGTAACGTATTTCTAAGATCTGCTTGGGAAGAATCAATGGCCAAAATCCAAGACGGAAGTTTTGAAGGAATCGGAGCTATTCTCTCAGGTGGAGGAAACAGAGAAGTCGTCGTGGAAAATCCACTCGAAGGAAGGCCCGCGGTGAACGCTGGCATACGTTCCGGAGACGTGATTCTCGCGGTAGATGGAAAATCGATTAAAGGAATCCTTTTGGACAAGGTTGTGGAAAAAATCAAAGGAAAAAAAGGTTCCAAGGTCGCACTTACCATTCAACGAAAGGGAGTTCCGGGAACCTTACATATTGAAGTCGTAAGAGATACGATCGAAATCAAAAATCTGAGCAGTAAACTGATCGAAGGTCACGAACATATCGGCTATATCAAACTTACCGGTTTTGTGAAATCGGAAGACGGACCTTCCGTAGACCGAGAACTGGTGGATAAGTATAAAGAACTCGAAAAAGAAGCCCAGTCTAAAGGCACCAGGCTCAAAGCAGTAATTCTTGATCTGAGAAACAACGCGGGCGGCTACTTAGACCTTGCGATCGATATTGCGGATATGTTCATTGAAAAGGGTCTGATCGTTTCCACCAAAAGCCCAAATCGCAGTCCAGAAGACGCTTACGCTAAGAATAAGGACATCACCAACTTACAGTTAGCCGTTTTGATCAATGCGAAATCCGCTTCCGCTTCCGAAATCGTAGCAAGCGCAATCAAACATCACGGAAGAGGTTTGATTCTCGGTGAAAGGACTTTCGGTAAGGCCACGGTACAAAAATTAATGCCCCTCGGAAACGACTACCTGATTAAACTCACACAAGCTCGCTATTATTCTCCTTCGGGAAACACAATTCAGGTCGTAGGTGTGAAACCGGATATAGAAATTTCTTCCGAAGAAGACGGATCCTTTCCGTTCCGATTCAGAGAGGAGAACATGTGGAATCATCTTGCCGAACTCCCGCCCGCCGCCGAGGAAAAGAGCTCTTTTGACGTTAAGAGTTTGGAAGCTTGGGTTCAAAAGAACGGAAAAGCCTCCGAATTCATCGCAGCTCATAAAAACGATCCGATCAAACCGGACTACCAGCTCATTCGTTCCTTAGATTATATCGAAGCGCTGATCAACACACAAAAAAAGAAATAACATGCCCCGTATAAAAACGGACTTCTTAGTCTTAGGGAGCGGAATCACAGGTCTTTTTGCGGCCTTAAAACTAGCTCCCTACGGTTCCGTTATCATCGTCACAAAAAAATCGGATTACGAATCCAACACAAATTACGCGCAAGGTGGAATTGCCTCCGTCTTTGCGGAAAGTGATAAACTTGAAGACCACGTCAGAGACACTCTGGAAGCGGGAGCCTGGCTTTGTGATCCGGCGGCGGTTCAAATTCTCGTGGAAGAAGGCCCTCCCCTCGTCAAAGAACTACTCAATTACGGGGTTCCTTTCAACTTAGAACCTTCCGGAAAATTCGATCTATCCAGAGAGGGCGGACACGGAAAAAATCGAATCGTACACGCACACGACAGAACGGGGAGGGAAATCGAAAAGACCCTTCTAAACGTGGTCAAACAGAATTCAAACATTCAAATATTAGAATATCATACTTTGATAGACCTAATTACACCTCACCAATTAAAACGTAAAGGACTTATCTGCTACGGCGCCTACGTCCTTTCCAATCATACGGGAGAAGTTTTTCCGATTTTGGCGAGAGAAACGATTCTTGCAACCGGAGGAGCCGGGCAAGTCTACTCCCATACGACCAATCCCAAAATCGCAACCGGAGACGGTGTCGCTTCCGCATACAGGGCCGGAGCACTCATCAAAAATATGGAATTTTACCAATTCCATCCGACCGCACTTTATCACGAAGACGGAGATTCTTTTTTGATTTCCGAAGCAGTTCGAGGAAAAGGTGCAATTCTACTGAATAAAGATGGAGAACCGTTTATGAAACGGTATCATTCGATGGGAGACCTGGCTCCTAGAGACGTGGTTGCAAGAGCCATAGACTCTGAGATGAAAAAAAGAGGTGAGCCGCATGTTTGGCTAGACGTCACTCATCTTTCTTCCTCCCAGATCAAAGAATCTTTTCCTTCCATTTACGAGAAGTGTAAAGAGCTCGGAATCGACATCACTACGGACCGAATACCTGTCGTTCCAGTCGCACATTTTCTTTGCGGTGGCGTATCTTCCGATTTGGACGGAAGAACGACCATTCCCAATCTTTCCACGGCGGGAGAAACGGCATGCACAGGAGTTCACGGAGGAAATCGCCTTGCATCCAATAGTCTCTTGGAGTGTCTTGTTTTCTCCAATCGAATTGCCAAAAGAATCGCAAAGGAAAAACCAGACTTTACTAAGGCGCACGACGAAATCCCTTCTTGGAATAAAGAAGGAATGGTCAATACGGAAGAATGGGTTTTGATCTCTCACGATTTAAATGAAATTAAAAATACGATGAGCAACTACGTGGGAATCGTTCGTTCCAATTTACGTCTAGAGCGCGCTAAACGCAGAATGGATCTGATCTACGACGAAGTAAAGGATTATTACAACAGAACAATTATCACCAATCCCTTAATCGAATTAAGAAATTTGGTGATTGTAGCGAAACTCATCATTCGGTCTGCATTGTCCAGAAAAGAAAGCAGAGGGCTTCATTTTTCCACAGACTATCCGGAAAACAGAAGTCCTTCTCGTGTCGATACAGAAATCCGCAATGATAAAATCCGATTTTAAGAGAAAAAATATTTTAAATCATTAGAATATTTTACTTTTAGAATGCGTGATTAAAATTGACAAAAAGTTGTTTATCCTCCCTGGAAACCGCGTAGTCGATCATGATGATCGTTGCCTGATTCCAAGCAATTCTAAGACCTAAACCTTGAGAATATTTGTAATCCAATAAACCAGCCTTGTGTTCGGCGTTCCATACCCGACCGAAATCCCAGAACGGAACTAGATTTAACGTGAAGTATTCCCCTCTAACTGAAAAATCGTAGAATTTCCAACGAACTTCCACAGTCCCAAAACCTATTGCACGCCCCACGAATCGATCCTGTTTATAACCTCGAAGCGTTCTTAAGCCTCCAAGCCCCGAGACAGTATTTTCCGTTCCCCAAAAATTCCTATATTCAAAAAACGGCACATCCCCGTCTGAAACTCCGAAACCAAATCGGGACGCAAGAACCAATTTTTCAAATGTTTTCGGAAAGGGACTATAAAAGAATTTTGCATGTCCGAAATATTTCTGAAAATCAAAATCGGAAGCGATCACTTTGGAGGCCTTTTCGTAAGTTACTTCTAAAAAAACTCCCAAATTCGGATCGGGCTCGAAATCCCTTGTATCATACACAAGACCGATCTTGGCAGTATTTACGAATCCTCCACGATAACCCAGAATCTTTCCAGCTTCTGCGTCTTCCGTAAGTCTTGTCTTCGCGTTCGGAACCTTTCCCGAATTACTGAAAGGGGTTCCGTCAAAGATCGGATCAACCGATTTTACAAACTCTCCGTCGTTCGCCTTTACGATGTTATTCGAAAAACGAAAACCAGCTACAAGTCTCAAAGTTCCGTGCAAAAAGGATCTTTCTGAACTGAAGTTCAGTTGAGGAGTTTGGATCGTATAACGATTATACATACGATCGGTCACCTTAAAACCCTCGCTCGTCGGAACTCCGGAATAAACTCTTCCTCCAAGTTCTATGGGATCGATGGGGCCTCCGGGCCTCTGATATAGAAACGTGGATTCTTGAGAATTGTACTCTGCGTTTGGGACATGAACTCCACCGGATTGATTTCGTTCCTGATATGTAAGAGGTTTTAAAGTAGATTCTCCTACACCGAAATACAAAGTAGTCGGAGTGATCGTAAGAAGTGCGTCGGTGCGAAGTCTCCAACGAGTATTCGCTATATAGGGCATATCTAGACTGAGTTGGTGATACTGCGCATTCTTTGTCGTATTAAAATATTGTGCGAAAAAACGAAGCCGATACGGAGTGTATTCGAAAAATGGATCACTTTTTTTTCCGTTATTGTATCCGTAAACTCTAACTCCGTATCCAATCCCCTCATTTGGATCGGAATTGACCAATGGAAGCCCCGTAGGATACCAGCCTTCTTTTTTGTTGTCCAAATCCTTTTTACACATCTGTTTGACCCGATCGATCGGAAAAGGAAGATCCTTTCTTGCTTCAGATTTATCACAGCTTGTAAAATTCTCTTGGGCGAAAATTTTTAAGTAAGGAACAAATGCACATCCGAAAAAGATCAGAGTCGAAAGAACGGATTTACGAAATCTTCTAAAACCCCGTTTCCTTCTTCTGTAAAAAAAAGAAACGAAAAAAGTTTGTAACTTAAAAATCGGATCCTTATTTTCATTTTTCAGAATCAAAAGCTTACGAAGTGTCATCGTAGAGACCGATGTTTTCAAATCGTACATAACATTTTTCTCATATTCTGGGAAGTGGCTCTAAAAATTCGCTCATCGTTCCCAATTTGCCAAAATTATATACTTAGTCTTCCGTGAATTGCGGGAATAAGCCCAATCAAAAAGCTATTTCCGACTATCTCATTTCTTTCCTCCGAACCATAAATCACATGTAATACCAAATATCTTTCCCACAAAAGTGTGAAGAAGGAAAATTTTCACTTTCACGGCTTTATGGTAAACCCGGACTTATTAGGGAAGATTTCTGACACAGCGAACGAAGTATCGGCTCGTTTTAGTGAAAGAGGTATTTTCCCCAAAATGAGTAGCTTCAAAATTTACGGCACGAGCCATATCCACCGTTCCTTCCTGTGCCCAAGAAGTCCAGTAATAGTCTTCCACAGTATTCGGAAATTTTATGAGGAATGCATTCAAACTTCCAGAACCAGTAAGAGCCTTTAACTCCGGAAAGGTGGGAAGCCTCCAATCGGAATGTTGTCCGGTACGATCCTGACTACAAGAATTATAAGCCTCACTCATTCCTGAAAATCCAGGTGTTTGTCCGACTAAAGCCGGCGGCAGGGAAATCGTATTACAATCGTTTAAATTGAGGGAACAATATTGAAAAAGAGAGGCTCCATATCTTCCGATGATCGTAGAAGCATCGTTGATCCCTTCACAATCGTACTGGCCATTTTGCCCAACTCTAAGAATCTGACCCTGAGTGCAAATTTTCCACATAAGTCCGCTCGTGAAATCCGTGATCGTTCCGGAAACCACATTCGTCGAATAAGAGTTGAAAATCAACATTCCCGCAAGTAAAACCTTTGTGTCCTCGTTGATAAATCCCAAAGTCGTATCGTCCGGCTTTTCCTCACAGTTTGTATAAAGAAATAGTGCGATAACTAATATTATAATATTTTTATATTTTTCCATGACTTCCTCAAAAAATGTGGTTAAAATTCATAAATATCTGTTTGTCTTCCTTGGAAATAGCGTAGTCCAACATCAGAATTGTACTCTGATTCCAAGCGATTCTAAATCCTAAACCTCGGGAATATTTATAATCTTTTAGCCCCACATTATGTTCATCGTCCCACACCCGACCGAAGTCCATAAAAGGTACCAGATTTAAAGCGAAATGTTGTCCGGCTACGTTAAAATCGAAAAACTTCCAGCGTAGTTCAACGTTCCCCCACCCCATCGCTTTTCCGGTAAAACGATCCTGTTTATAACCACGTAAAGTCCTTAGGCCTCCGAGTCCAGTAATTCCTCCTTCCGTAGACCAGAGATTTCTATACTCGAAAAAAGGTGCATCTCCTTCCGTTAAACCGAACGCTCCTCGACCGGCAATCACTAGTTTATCAAAGACTTTTGGAAACGGACTGTAGAATAATTTGATCTGAGTAAAATACTTAGAATATTGAAAATCGGACCCGAAAGATTTAGCGATTTTTTCGTAAGTCGCTTCTAAAAATATTCCTCGATTTGGATCGGGTTCCAAATCCCGAGTATCCAGAACCAACCCGAACCGCAACGAATTTACGTTACCTCCGTTGGCTCCGATAATTTTTCCCGCTTCGGCGTCCTCGGTAATTTTCGTTTTGCCATTCGGAGCCATACCCGAATTACTTAAGGGAGTTCCTTCCGTCAGTGGGTCCCTACTTTTTACAAACTGACCGTCGAAAGTTTTAACGATATTTTGGGAAACTCTCAGCCCCGCAACCATTCGAACTAATCCCCCGAAGAAGATATGCTCCCCACTGAGATTGAATTGTGGAGAACGAATATCGTAACGGTTATACATTCTGTCAGTGACTCGAAATGCATCGTTCGTAGGAAAACCAGAGTAGTTAGCTCCCTGAAAATCAATCGGATCTCCGGGACCTCCGAGTCTTGTGAAGTAAATATTCTTTTCTCGTTCGTGATACGTCGCGTTTCTCGCGATTTCTCCACCGGGTTGATTTCGTTCTTGATAAGAAAGGTTCTGCAACGATCTTTCTCCGATTCCGTAATACAATGTATTCGGATTCGTGTCGTAAATCAAATCTCCTCGGAGTCTCCACTTAGTATCGAAAATATAAGGAGCGTCGAAACTGATGTCCTGATACTGTCTGTTCTTAGTCGTATTAAAATACTGAGCAAACATTCGAAAACGATAAGGCGTATATTCAAAAAACGGATCCGTCTTTTTTCCGTTGTTGATTAAGAATACACGAACTCCGTAACCCACACCCACATTCGGATCGGAGTTTAAAAGAGGAAGACCGGTGGGAAACCAACCCTCTTTCTTTTTACAGATATCTTCCGGCCTCAGACGTCTCATCTCTGAAATCTGAAAAGGCAAATCCGTTCTTGGCTTTCTGGAAACATCATCCATAAAAGCTAGTTTTGAACAATCCTCTTGTCCATACGCTACTCCTGCGGTTAGAAAAAACGAACCCGCTGCAACACTTACGATTTTCAGAAATCTTTTCATGAATTTCTCGCTTCTTTATTTCAGAACCAAACGGAAACGGTTCAGGCATATACTGTCAATTGGATTTTTCAAAGAATTCCACAGTATGTTAGAAAAACTTAGGTTAAAGCTTTCTTATTCATAACAATTGATATAAAAGATTAAAAAAGAATAGAAGATAATTAAACATTTAAAATTGATCTATTCCGGCCAAAAATAATTGAATTTTAATACTCGATTTTGAAATAGTAAAAGCCTGTCTTAAGAACCTTAAAAGAAATCAGTTACAATGGTTCAATAAGTTCGTAATAAAATATAGAAGTTCCCACAAATTACGTCCTTTTGGTAGTTTGCGAGCTTTCGAGCATATTTTATAACTGTTAAGTTCTCGTAGAGGTTCCTATATTCTGAGGTTTTTAAAACAAGCTCTAAATAGAATTTCAAGAGAAAACCTATCTCAAAACTTCAGCTACTACTACAATTTCAAACAAAAGAAAAGTCGTCACGACGTTAATTTGTGGGAACTCTTACATTTCCCTCGGCAAACGTTCATCTTAACAAGATAGCACAAAATGAATCCGTCTTATTTACGGAGAATCAAAATCAACTGGGAACGTATTGGAATAATAAACGAAAATTTTTGAAACAAATACATTCAAAAAATGGAAAGTAGAAATAATCTGTCTTCTACCTTAAAAATCCGCTTAAACTCAGCTCAATCCGTCCAGATTCAACTTCAAAATCACGTCGTCTTGGGAAACCATACTTCCCTCCCCCACGGAAACCTCATCAACGGTTCCTTCTCCCGGAGAAAGGATGTTGTTTTCCATTTTCATCGCTTCCACAATCGCAAGCATCGCTCCCTTTTTAACCGAGACACCCGGTGACACGAGAATCCGAATAACCTTACCGGGCATCGGGCTTTTGATCAAACCGCTGCTTCCTTCTTCTTCGAGATGGATTTCTCGGTTAGATAAAACCACCTTCGTGTTCCAACCCTTGTAGTGGATAAAAATTTGATTTCCTTTGCGGAGAATTCTCCAATGATTTCCGGGCCCTGAAAAAAGTCTGTTTCCTTCGCTCTGAAAATTTCTGGAAATCCGAAAGTCGCGAACGACTCCGTCTAACAGGATCGATACGGACATATCCCCCGGTGAACCAGAACGAACTCGAACTGGAATTTCTTCTTCCCTATGTTTAAATCGAAAATTTTCTTCGATCACCAAAAGCCTCCCGGGCCGACCGCTTCCCAAATTCCCTGGGATCTTTTCTTTTCGGAAAGTGCAGCAGCCGCAAAAGAAAACGCATCGGCTTGTATTTCCCTTTCGGGAGCGAAAAGAATCGTTTGTTCTTCCAGAAAATGCGTATGAATATGTCCTTTTTTAAATTCCTCATGGGAAAGAATTCCGGATAAATAAAACGTGTTCGCAACGGGTCCAAAGATTACCGTGGAATCGATGGATTCTTTTAGGCGGGCCGCACATTCTTCCCTGGTTTTTCCCCAAGCGATCATCTTTGCAATCATAGGATCGTAGTAGACCGTGATCTCCGATCCGGTTTCCACTCCCGTATCCACTCGAAGAAATTCGCGATCCGGAAATTCAAGATATTCTAATATTCCCGTGGAAGGTAAAAAATTATTTTCGGGATCTTCGGCATAGATGCGGGCCTCAATTGCGTGTCCGTTCCGAGTGATTTCTTTTCCGCCGGTAAGATCGGAAAGTTTTTTTCCTTCCGCAACTCGAATCTGCCATTCTACCAAGTCCTGTCCGGTGATATACTCCGTGACCGGATGTTCCACCTGAAGTCTTGTGTTCATCTCCAAGAAATAAAACTTTCCGTCCTTTCCCAAAATGAACTCTACGGTTCCTGCTCCCACATAATCGATAGATTGCGCCGCTTTGACAGCTACTTGACAAATTTCATCCCGCATTGCGGGAGATAAGTTCGGAGCCGGAGATTCTTCGATCACCTTTTGATGTCTTCTTTGAATCGAACATTCTCGTTCGAAAAGATGCATAACGTTTCCATGTTTGTCTCCGAAAATCTGTACTTCAATATGTCTTGGCGTCTCGATATACTTTTCGATAAAGATCGTTCCGTCTCCGAAAGCTTTTTGTGCTTCCCTTTGTGCAGATTCGAGCGAGGTGAGGAATTCCTCCGGTTTGTAGACCCGTTTCATTCCCTTACCCCCTCCTCCCGCGGTTGCCTTAATCATCAGAGGATACCCAATTCTTTCGGCTTCCTTTTGAAGAACGTCAGGATTTTGATCTTGTCCGTTATAACCCGGAACAACCGGAACTCCAGAAGCCTCCATCTTGATTCGGGAATTGATCTTATCTCCCATAAGTTCCATCGATTCCGGAGTCGGGCCTAAAAATAGCACATTCTCTTTTTGTAATGCTTTTGCAAATTCGCTTTTTTCGGATAAAAATCCGTATCCGGGATGTACGGCCTCCGCTTTCGTTTTACGGATCGCCTCGATGATATTAGAAATATTTAAATAAGAAGAAGTGGGACTCGGTTCCCCCACATAAACGGATTCGTTTGCAAGTTTCACATGAGGAGAATCCCTATCCGCATCCGAGTAAACTGCGACAGTTTTGATTCCCAGTCTTTTACAGGTTTGGATCACACGAACCGCAATTTCTCCACGATTCGCAATCAGTAGTTTAGAGATCAAGATACAAGTACCGATTCCTTTTGGACTTCGGAAGAAAGCATCGCGTCA
>NZ_CP024871.1:1465000-1512500 GCF_000306675.2 Leptospira mayottensis 200901116 | reverse complement strand
GAGAAATCCGTATGTCGACGAAATATCAAGAAGGCACTTTCGATCTGAGTTTGATTAAAAACGTAAAAGATACAAAGAAATTTTGGGACGAGGTCGCTCCGAACCGACAGGTTTTTTGCACGATTCCGTACACTACCAATTCGAATTCCTGTCGTTTAAACGACGGAGAAATCAAAGCGATTCAATTTTTCAATGGAGAAGGAGTCGCCTACCCGTCAAATGATCCAACTTCCGTTACAGACTGGGGCGCATTTGGAAACGGCCCAGTTCAATTCTATTATACCGGTTTGTATCTGAGATCTTTGGTAACCGCCTGGGCGACGGAGCCCGGGCTTACGTTTTCCAATCTTACTCTATTCGACAACTACAGAGTTCCCGGAATCAATATCGTTCCTAGATTGAGCTATAAACCGGGAGCTGATTCTACAACGAAAACAATGTATCCACCTCTGGTGTTTCCAATACTCTACAAAGTGGAAAATGGAGACCAGGATATGCTCGTGTATCCCGGCTTCGATCCTTATATCCTAGAAGTAAGAATGAATCTGAAAGAAAACCTAATGATACATTCTTACGTTTCGAGCATAGGGGGAATAAGAACCTTAGTGGGTATCAGTGATTGGAAACCCGACAGCAACCATAAAGGAGAATCCGATATGGGAGGCAACCTTCTGATTCGTTCACGCATTATTCGCCCTGAAATCGCCTCCAGCTTGACGGTGTTAGGCGGAACAGCTTCCACAACCCACTACTACGGGGTATATCGTCTTGCCGAAACGGATATCAATACAAGACTCCCTCTGATCGCTTCTCCCGTCCAAGGCGCATCTACAAAGATGAAGTATATTCATCCCGGAGAATATAGGCTTCTTTGTATCGGAGATCTTGCCAGAGTGGATGGTTATCCGGAAACCGTGGTGAGAGAAACCGTCTTTACAGTTCCGGAAAACGCACCTCGTTCCGAAGTTCAAGTCAACCTAAGTTGTCCATAACAAAACAATTTGTAAAAGGCTGTAATCTTATTTTTCCACAAATCGCCAGTGAAGATCTTTGATATTGTTGCAACCCCTACTGAATACGATATTGCATAGACACGAAGTCGAAAATAAATTTTTACTTTGTAGAAGAAGTGGAAATCGTTTCTAAAAAAGTATTGTACTCCACACATTCCGGAATTTGATAGGTTACGATAGAACCGCAATCTGCACGTTCCACACTTTTAATACAAAGTTCCGCCTCTAACTTCAAACTATCGCTGAGTTTTTTCAAAACAATCGGCTCAGACTTATCGTAATCGTAATTAAAATCGCTGTAACATTGCGCATTATCAGGGTAAGTTAGAGCGGCGTCTTTTCTGAGTTTTCCTTCAAGAGAAGAAAGATAGGGTTCTTTACAACGACTCATCTGAGAGCAATATGCTTCGGCAACTCTTTTGTACGTTTCCGCGGAAACGGACGGAGAAGGGCTTTTTTTTTCGCACTGAACCATAAGGAATCCTGTGAGTATGAATCCCAATATTCCCTTAAAAATGCCGCGCATATAG
Source organism: Leptospira mayottensis 200901116 (assembly GCF_000306675.2). NCBI lineage: Bacteria > Pseudomonadati > Spirochaetota > Leptospiria > Leptospirales > Leptospiraceae > Leptospira > Leptospira mayottensis. The sequence continues at coordinate 1,510,957 of NZ_CP024871.1, read as the reverse complement.
AAAGAATAGAGACTGAACCTTCATTGGCAAGTTTTTTCCGAACCTCAACATGAAATTGAAATCCAAGTTTTAGCCCCAAAAAAATCCCAATTTTCGAATTCACCTTAAATCGAAATCTAAAAAAGTTCTACTCCGTTTCCAAGAAGAACTTTTCTTTCGATCCCATAAGAAAGAAAAAACTCAAAAGATCACAGACCGAATGATTCCACGCAGGAAATGTCCGAAAAAACTGAAACGAACCTACATCGGATAATGCCCCATAAGGAATTCAAAATATTTAATATTTATATAAATACCAAAGAAGGTGCGTTTCCTAACAAATCGTGAGAGAGGCTCCTTTACCTGCAAGCATAGCTTGAAATCGTAAAACACAAAATTCGATCAGGAGACAAAAGATAATAACCGAAATATCAACGAGGTAGTCGATTTAGAATATCTTGATATTCTTTTGCCATTCCCAAAACCAATTCCTTAGCAGGAATTAAATCTTTGATCTGAGCGACTCCGTGCCCGGCAGACCAAATATCCCTCCAACGTTTATATTCCTGATCTAAATTTTGAGACTGTCCACTATGTGAAAGATCACCCGCCTTCTCCACGGATTTCTTGAGCCAGTTGGCTGGAATTCCTGAAATTTTTTCGGTATACACAATTTCTTCCGGACCAGATTCGATGAGCATTCGCTTATAATCTTCGGAAGCCATGGCTTCCGGAGTGGCAATCAATCTCGTCCCTACATAAACAGCGTCGGCGTCTAACGCAAAAGCGGCAAGCATCTGAGCCCCGCTTGAAATAGCGCCTGCTGCAATCAGAGGAAGGCCAGTTTCTTTTTTGAGATAAGGATAAAGGCTGAAAGGAGAAATATTTCCAGCGTGACCACCAGCCCCTTGTGCAACTGCGATCAACGCATCGGCCCCCGCCTTCGCAACAATATTGGCATGTTTGAGCGTAGTCACATCGCAGAATACTTTTGAGCCGATGCTTTTGGCTTCGTTGACTACCGTACGCGGACTTCCTAAACTTGTTATTAAAAGTTCCACCTTTGCGTCCAAAATCACTTCCAATTGTTTGGACCAATTTGGATTATGCGACTTATGGAGAATCAAGTTTACGCCGATCGGTTTTTTCGTTCTAGAACGGATCTCCTGAAGGCCGTCTTTAAGTTGCTCCGGAGAACGATAATTGAGAGAAGGGAAACAACCGATCCCACCTGCTTCGGATACCGCCACAACCAAATCCGGGTAGGAGACTAAAAACATAGGTGCTCCGATAATCGGTAAATCGATTCCTAACATCTCCGTTATTTTAGTGTTCAATTTCATTTTGAAAACTCTTGGAATCGCTGTCGTTTTGGGCAAGGAGGATTTTTCTTCCCAAAAGGAAAGCGTTCGTAAACTCTGAACTTATGGTCGTGATCGTATCCTCTTATAAAGTTTTAGACGAAAAGATTGAAGAGTTCAAAAAAATCAGTTATGATATGGCAAAAGAATCCCTTGATACGGAAGAAGGGATCCTCAGGCTTGACGTACTTCAAGGCGATGGAGATCCGGGAAGATTTTTATTTATGGAAGTATATAAGAACGAGGCGGCGAGAAAGAAACATCTCGAAACTCCCCAGTTTATCTCTTGGAGAAGGGCTGTTCCGGAATGGTTCAGTCAGGGAAGTACTTCAATTCAGTATCTTCCCGTTCATATCGATCTTCCTTTTTAATCAACTCGCCCACCAAAAAATAAGTCGATACAACTCCCTTTCCCTTGATGTCTACCTTCCCTCTTTTTTCCAATTGAAAGAGAGGAGAAGCGGCAAGATAAAATTCTTCCGTTACGTGAATCTTTCCCGGAACGCCGTGGGATTCCATACGAGAAGCAAGATTGACTGCATCTCCCCAAAGATCGTAAATGAATTTTTTTCTTCCAATCACTCCGGCAACAACTGGCCCGGAATGGATTCCAATTCGAATGTTTAAATCTTCCCGAACAAATTCCTCGTTCGTATTCACTTCTTCTAATATATCTAAGGCGAGATTTGCAATTCTTTGAATATGATCCTCGCAGGGAATCGGAATTCCCGCTGCAACCATATACGCATCTCCAATTGTTTTGATCTTTTCCACCCCTCTACGCTCCGCAAGTTCGTCAAGTCTCGAAAAAAAACGATCCAGCAGTCCCGCGAGTTCTTTCGGCGTTTTACGAGCCGCAAGAAGGGTAAAACCAACGATATCCGCAAATAGAATAGAACATTCGGAAAAATATTCGGAGATTTGGGACTTTTCGTTCTTCAATCGATTTGCGATCTCGTCGGGAAAAATGTTTCGTAAAAGAAGATCCGATTTTTCCTTCTCCTTTTCCAAATCTTTTGTCTGTGTGTCGATCGTTTTTGCCTGCAAAAACAATTTGCGCGTAGTCAATTCCAAAGTATAACCTGCAATAACCGCAAAAAACTCGGAAAACCATATTAGAAAACTATAAATTACCTTGTTCTGGGAATCCAAACTTTCGTCCATGAGAAGTACATATTGATACGCGGCCAGATACGTAGAAGTTCCGATGAACGCGAGTAAAGTTCGGATTCTCAGAACCAAAAACGCATAATACGAGATGATGATTAGAATAGTGAGTAAGATCGCATGTTGATTCCGAATGAAGGCAAAGCCGACGTAAACAGCGACTAACCCGGCAATCGTATTGACTATGATGGAAAGAGGAACCATAGTCGACCGGAATCTTTTCAAAGTAGAAAGGGAAAGTCCGAGCCCGAAAGTCACACTTCCTTCCAGGATCCAAAGAACCCGATGATCCCGAATGAGAAGAATATCGTAAAAGAGTAAAAAGACAGCAATATACCCGATCACCGCCGATATCGCTCCGATTCTGACGAATACCGCGACATGGTCTCTGAGAAAGGATCTAAACTCTTTTTCCAAGTTGGGATCTAAAAACCGAAGAAGATAATTCTGAAACATCGCCGCATCGTTCCTATTTAAAGAATACGAGGCAAGTATTTTTTGGAAACAAGCTTTGACTTGACATGGATCCTTATTTTCGATATTCTGTAACCAGAAGCTTTACAGATATGACGAGTCGATTTACAGTCGCCATCCATATTCTTTCCCTTCTTTCTCTTGGTGAAGGTAAGACGAAAACTTCCGAAGAACTTGCAGAAAGCGTAAATACAAATCCTGTTGTGATCCGTAAAATTTTATCTCTCCTTAAAAACCGTGGAATCGTACGTAATCAAATGGGACCGAATGGAGGCTATGTTCTTGCAAGAACTCCTTCGGCCATTAACCTAAAGGAAATCTACGAGGCCATAGACGAAAAAATTTTCCAAATGCACTCTAAATCCCCGAATAAGAAGTGTATTTGTGGCCACGCGATCCAACCGATCCTTTCCAAGGTTTATGAAAAAGCCCAGAGAGTTTTGGAAGACGAACTTGGTTCCACAAATTTGGATTTGATCGCTCGAGAAATTCTCAGCTTTTCCAAAAAATAAAGTGAAATCAAATTCCAAGTCGACTTAACGAATTTTATGCTAATTAGAAGAAAGGGGTTCTCACTCATTTTTCAAAAGAACACGAAATCGTTTAAGACTTCTTATCCTTCTCTTTTGTATTTTCTTTTACCCGATACTTAACAATTTTTGCAATCAATTTAAGAGGCAAAGGTCGATCGATCGGAAACTGAACTGCACCCTTCGAAGTTTTATACCCGATTAATTCGTTTTGAAACGCCCTGATTCCGCTCGAAGTCGGGTAAAACCCAATATGTTTTTTATACGCGGCAAAATAGACTAAATTACCGTGAAACACGTATGCAGGTATTTGATAGCTGATCTTCTCTTCAGCTTTAGGCGCCGATTTTTTAATAACGGATCGCAATTCTTCTAAAATTTTCCGTATATCTCCGGGAAAACGGCTGATGTAATCGTCTACATCCTTAAAATTTATTTTTTTTGAATCCATATCCGTAGTGATTGAATCTGATCGTTTGAAAGTTCGAAGGCGATTTTAAGTTTATTTTTATACGAAATAGTTTTTCAGAACAAGAAAAATTAAATCCTATCTGATGGAATTCTTATTAAAAAAACGTGAGTTCAGGGTAAGAAAATCTTGGTGAATGGCTCGCAAATTTCATGCTAAAATGTAATAGTTAAAAGTTGATCTTACACTCCTTAAAATAAATAAGGAGAAACAACTGACACACAGCATAAAAAATAATCAAAAACAAGTAGCAACTCAACAGAACGCTTCTAAGGGGCGCGTTCCGGGACTTTTAAAGTTAACAGAGACTTTGGGAAACCTATCGAAGGCTTGTACCGTGATGGACTATTCCAGAGATAGCCTCTATCGTCTCCGCATTTGTTAACCCACGGTAAAATAAAACAACTTTAGAATATACCTTCATACAATTCCGTTTTACGGAATTCTAATTTCCGATATTTAGCAGATTTCTCACACGAACAATATCTACTGATTTCGTTTTAGAGTTTTCAAAGAAATAACTTAATTGCCACTTCTGCGTCCGTTGAGCCTGTTTATTATCCGGAAAATCCCATGGAGGATAAATTCTAAAACCTCTCTTACCTTCTTTTTTATCGGAGATTATACCTCTATCGCATAAGATTCGTTTCGGAAAGATAAACTGCCCGGAAAGATTTTTATCTTTTATCCCGATAATAACATAATCCGTTAAATCATGAATATCAAAAGGTCGAATATGTCCTTCACTATTTCGCTTCCATAATGTGACAAACTGACCAATTTTAGTAGGAGTTATTTTCGCCAATCGAAAAGTAATCTTTAAATTTCCAATATTAAAAGTGGAAGCCCCATATTCCAAACTCTCATTTTCCATTTGAAAATTCAAAATTCGTACATTACATAAATCGAAAACATAATCTTTAATATCCTGCAAAATCGCAGGTACGACAGCAATATTTTGAACCTCCTTTTTCATCTATCGATTATAATATTTGCATACAATTTACTTCAAACGGCACTTCATAATATGAGTATTCTTCTGCTGCATGCTCTCAGTTTTCTATAACGCTTAGAATTTCAATTCCAAAAAAAAAATTTTACGAGCCCAGTGACACTCCCTAAAAAAAATCCCAGGATACTTCCATTAATCCGAATCGTTTCTAAGACATTCCGGGTTTTCCATTCCAAATTTTTTCTCAGATCCTTAGGATCCAAGCTCTGCAGCCTGCTAGTAATTTGTTTTCCAATATAACCGGAAACCCCCTCGTCTATACGTTTTTCTACAAACTCAAAAATGGAACGAAGAGGAGCATATTCCTGTAAGGTTTTAATCTCTCCGATTTCTTGAAGATGTTTTTGGACGAGAGTTCCCAGAAATCGACTAGCTTGATCCTTTAAAAATCCCATCAAGGATCTTACCGCCTTCTCTCTCTGATCCAAGTGCAATTCGTTCCAAGACGAAATATATGTTTCCGCAGAAGCGGCCATAAGATTGACCAATTTCTCAATGGTTTTTTCGTCTTTGGATTCGATTATCAATCCTTGTTTAACGTGATTTCCATATTCTTTTAACTTTTTCGGGAAATCGACGACTAGATTTAAAACGACCTGGGCCACCAAATTCATTTTACCTAATATTTCTTTAAGAAGGGATTTGAATTCTTCGGTATCGGCGACTTTGATCATGGATTCTCCGATCAGAAGTTTAATCGTGTCTATAATCTCCTTTTGTCGGTTTAATTCCTTCAATATTTCGACATCGGTTCCGGAAAACTGATAATGAACGACGTATTGAACAATTTCCTCTTCCACCTTAGAAAAAAGTCGGTTTAATACCTCGTTCGTTTTTTCTTCGTTTCCGAAAGTCTCCAGTAAAACCTCATGAACCTCGTCTCGAGTTGAAGGATCTTCCAAAACCATTTTTACCCTGGACCGAATTACTTCGTGATGTAAAAGATCGTCTGCCACCCAGTTTCCAATTTCGGAGGCTAGTTTGGAGCTGTCTTCTTCGATCGCTTTGTAGGTCTTCCATACGGCAAACCAATCACAGAGTCCTCCGATTAAACCTCCTTCCAGAGCAGAAAAAATAACTTTTACAACCGAAGTTTCCGAATTTCCAAAAAACAAAACAAAAAATATCGCTATCGAAAATCCGATTAGAAGCGAATTAGAAAAAAACTTTCTTTTTCTGAAAGGAGCTTTTTTTGAGTCGGACAAAAAAGATATCAATTGGATATTTTCCTGTGCGTTAAAAACGTGGCCCCAAAAAACAAAAGCGGAAGTAGAAATTGAATTAGAGTAATCAAATAGGTACGAATATCATAAAATACGAATTCATTCTTTTTCTCCATAGAACAGAAGTAAAATTGACCTTCCAAAGTCCGATATACTTTTTCCCCGGATACAAGCTTCCAAATAGGAAAAAAACCGGAGCGGATAAGTATGGGAAAACAAACATCCGATTCGGTTTCTTTCGAAAGCTCCCATTTGATTTCGGAATCGTTCCAAACAAGCGGATCGATTTCAGACGACAAAAAAATCGATGCCTTTTTCTCTCTCCTTGTGTCGGGTTTCCTTTCGTTGCCCATGTTCTCTTCGACTTTTTTTTGAAAGTAGGAATGAAGTTGAGAGACCTCATAAGCTCCTGAAAAGAAAATCTTATTCGATTCGAACTCCTCCTTGGACAGAGGAACCAAAGAAACGTTCCATTGAAACTTAAAATCCAAGACCGGCTCTGGCAGATCTTCCAATCTAAATTCCGATTTTTTTTGAAGAGAATCTCCCTCCATAAGGAGGGCGATCGGCTTCTGAGAAAGTAATTCCATAAAAGGTCGAGAAGAATTCAATTTCCATAAAGTCCATTTTCCTTTTTTATAAATCATCGAGAACAATTGTGGAGACACAGTCACGATTCGATTCAATGCGTCCGATCTAAGTAGAACATACGAAACGCCTCTTTCGGAAAGGAGATTTAAAAATAATTCAGAAAGTTTTTCTTCTGTCTGAATCGAATGAATGTTTCCTTTTTTTTCTTCGTTGTGTGGAGAAGACTTAAATCCTTGTTTAGGAAACAACCGAATGATTTCTTCTGCAGAAGAAAAGAACGAATGTTCGAAACGATTCTGCAAAGTGATATTTCGTCTAACTGCTTGGCGGATCAATACAGAAACCCAACGAGAATCCCGCGAACCGTATTCATCGGTCATCTCTTCCGACGCAATCAAGGCGCCGTAGGAAGTTTTTTCAAAGACCCGAATCCATTCTTCTTTTTGCCTCCACACGGAGGAAGGATTTACGGAAAAACTTTCGATTCCAGTGGATGGTCCGGGAATCGTAATGATAAATCTATATAACCCCAGGATGAATAAAATCAAACCAGCCCAAAGTTTCCATTTTCCAGGCGGGAGATTCTTCAAAAAAAATCTCGCGGTCACAAGGGCGGAGAAAGTCAAAAAAACGAGAGATACATTGAGAGCCGTATACCACTTAACGTGTAACCACGGAAAAATCAAAGACAACGAAGAATCCGTCGCCATCCAGTAAAAAAAGAGGGTTCCGAAAATCAAAAATCTGGAAATCGGAGGCAATAATTTTCTGATAAAGAGCAATCGAATTCCGATCACAAATAAAATCGGAAACAATAGATGAATCCAGTACTGATCGATTAGAATCCGTTTGATTATGATTACAAACCTTTCCGGACTTGTATTAGAAAATTCTTCCCCAAAAAGAGATAAAAGTCCGTTGATTGAAAAAGAAATCGGCAGATTTTGCTGAAACGAAACATACGCAAAATAATTCCATAATATAGGGGAAGCACACAACAACGGAAGTAAAAAGATCAGCAAAATCTCAAAGATCGTAAACTCGTCTTTGTAAAAGAGAAAGTAAAGTCCCAATGTAATCACATAGAACAAAGACATTTCGTAGTGTGTGTAAAATACAAGAGACCCCGTAATCAGATTCTTAAGAAAAGAAGAAACCTTTCCCGTATAACGAAACTTTTCCAGATAATAAATCGCAAGCAATGCAAACGCAAGCCCAACGACAAAGGAAATCGAATTTTGAAAAACACCCACAATTCCCGCACCAACGATAGGATCTCCGGGATATAAGAAGTAGAACGTAAGTCCGGTCATTGTAATGAGAGCATTCCCCGGCCTAAGACTAGTTTCTGTGAGAAATAAAAATCCCAATTTCAAAAACGCGTATGAAAACAAAAAGAGTATGAGTAGAATCCCTAAATTGAAGGAAACACCAAAAGGAAAAAGAAATAAAATAAACGTGTGAAGAAATGAAACAAGGAAAAAGAAAAAGGGAGCTTGAAAGTAAAAGGTGGGACTTCCTCCCTGCAAAGAACGGTCGTATCCCGAAGAGAGAAAACTCTTAAATAGAACCTGATAGTCCTGTGCGATGAGATATTGATTCCGTAAGGATACGGAATCGGGGACTTGATCTGAAAATAAAAACCGAAATTGTATGGATAAGAATAAAAAGACTAAAAAAAATACGAATGGTTTTCTTGCCGCGTGAGGAATTTTCCATTTCCCCTGTATGATTTGCATGGGATGATTCTTACGAAACCCGATTTCCTGACAAGCAAAACGAATATTCAAAATTTCCTTTCAGATTCCGTTCCAAGGAAAACACTTCGTAATTTGTATAATGATCCTTCTTTCCGCTTTCCTGGACACACTTTTCAAAGCCGGTTTTGAAATTGCATCCGCCTGAAAGTGGACAATAAAAGACGATTCGTTCCTCTAAATTTTGCTCAGTCGATTTTATAAGCCGGAAAAATAATTCAAAGCCCAACTTATAGTTAGTAATGTCCGAAGTTTTGAGGGTGTCGTGTCGATTGTGTAAATGACTTGTGAATAACCAAAAAGTAACAAGGATAAACCCAATATGAGCAACCCCAAAAATCGAGCTGAAGAGCTACTCGATGAATTAATCAAAGATAAGAGTCCTGAAGATCTACTGGGAAATGAAGGCCTCTTAAAGCAACTAACGAAGTCGTTGATAGAGCGAGCGATGCAAGGTGAGATGACGCATCACCTTGGATATGAGAAGAATTCCTCGTTGGGCAATAACTCAGGCAATTCTCGAAATGGAAAAAGTAACAAAAAGCTCAAAGGAGATTTTGGTTCTATCGATTTGGAAGTACCTCGAGATAGGAATGGAAGCTTTGAACCTCAGATAATCCAGAAAGGACAGACACGTTTTACCGGCTTTGATGACAAAATCATTTCGATGTATTCACGCGGAATGACCACACGAGAAATTACCCAACATCTCCAAGAAATCTATCAAGTGGAAGTCTCAGCGGATCTGATCTCAGAAGTCACCGATTCGGTACTGGAAACGGTGATCGAGTGGCAGAATCGCCCCTTGGATAAAGTATATCCAATTCTCATCATGGACGCGTTAGTCGTAAAGGTGAGAGACGGCCACCACGTTCAAAACAAATCCTTCTATTTGGCTTTAGGAATCAATCTACAGGGCACAAAAGAGATACTTGGGATTTGGGTGGAGCGCACCGAAGGAGCGAAGTTCTGGCTTCAGATCTTAACCGATTTAAAGAATCGCGGAGTTGAAGATATCTTAATTGCTTGTGTCGACGGGTTAAAGGGATTTCCGGATACGATCATATCAGTTTTTCCTAATGCACAAGTTCAACTTTGTATCGTTCATATGGTAAGGAATTCTTTGAAATGGGTTTCTTACAAACAGAAGAAAGAGTTGATGATTGATTTAAAGGCTATCTACAAATCTCCGTCGGCAGAGATTGCTAAGAAAAGCCTTGATGATTTTTCAACCAAATGGGACAGTCAATATCCGATGATCAGCAAGTCCTGGAGAAACAATTGGGAATCGGTGATTCCTTTTTTGGCTTATCCACCTAATATTCGTAAGGCGATTTACACCACAAACGCTATCGAATCTATGAATATGGGTTTAAGAAAAATTATCAAGAATCGGGGTTCGTTTCCTACCGATGAAGCGGCTATCAAGCTTCTTTATTTAGCTTTGAATAATATGTCTAAAAAATGGACCATGCCTATTCAAGATTGGGGAAAAGCAATGAATCAATTTTCGATTATTTTCGGCGATCGGTTGAAGTTCGATTCGTTTTAAGATATGTCATTTACACAGGAACGCTGACACCCTCGAAGTTTTTTCGATAAGTCTTTGAAAAATTCTTTGCAGGTAAAATTCGAAATCACTTCTAAACGAAACCAATTCGAATCAATATTTCTGTCTTCAATGTATAAAAGAAGGTCTTTTTACAGAATATATTATATTTTTATAATGCTTGAAATTCGATATCAAGGCCAAATGGTTCCAAACTTTCCTCTCAGAGCAAATCTTTTTGAAAATTCGGATTTTTTTCCTCAACACGAATAAAAAATCTACAGTTAACGCCTTGATTTCTTAAAATGTATCTTCACGATCAAACTTTAATACTTCCAAAATCTTAGAGAATCCTTCCTTTACTGAAATAAAATGATACTATTCTTTAGTTTCGATTTTCCAATTTTGAAACGAACTCTAAAAAGCCGTTTTTTTCAACAGAAATTCCCAACAAATGCTTCTATTTTCAAACTCTGTAATGAGAAAACTTTTTATTTTGCCAGGAATCATCGAAATATTTTTTAAAATTTAGCATCCGCCCCTTCCATCTTTTACTAAAAATTGACCATAATCAAACATCTTTGACCAAATATTAAACATATCTATTTATAATAAAAAATATTTAACTCATTCTAAGAGCCTATTTGCACTTTAGGAAAATCATTTTATTCATCAAATAAAACGGATTTCCATTAGTTTCAAAAGAATATTCTCCATAAACACGGATATTATTCCTTGATATAAGAAATATTTCTAATATGATGGATTTTCTATTGACTGTAGAAATTCAAACCTTCTTTCTGGTAAAAATTCCCAAGCGGAGGATTAGATGAAACATACTAAAATTAAAATGACGGCAGGAATTCTTTTCCTCTGTGCTATTCCATTGAGCTTATTTTCGCAGGACATTACAAAAGAGAAAAAGTCTACATCCGGTCCAGTTCTCAATTTAGATCCGCCTTCCAACGTAAAATACGAAGAACAAACAAACGATGGAAAAGGAATTCCTGAAATCCAACAAGAACTCGCCAAGGAAGAGCCCTATAAAAGCCCCTACAAAGGAAAACTACCCGGAGAATTTATGAAGTCCATGCTTCTTTCTCCGGAACACCAAGATGCAATGAGGAAAACGGATCGACTCTGGTTCGGAGATATCTTCCGTGCGGGTTTTCAAGTCCGTCCTCGTTTCGATTATAGCCATAACGCCGATTTTGATAAGCGAACTCAGGACGATAGAAACTTTGCGACTCAGAACTCCCAGGTTTTCTTTGTCATAGATCCGAACCCTTACGTCGCCGCCAAAGTCACGATCCAAGACGTTCGCGTTTTCGGTGGCGAACAATCTCGTAAAGATGGGCAACTCGGATATTTGGGGCTTTCCAACTCAGCCGGTGCCGAATTAAGCGCCGCACCAACTGCCACAAATTCTGTAAGTATTAAAAACAACACAGATCTAAGAGAAGGCTTTGTACAATTAAAAAACTTCGCGGAAGGTTTCGAAGTTTTTATCGGAAGGCAAATCTTCGGTTTCGGAGATAATAGATATGTCGGCGGTAGAAACGACGGCCAGACCGGAAACTCTTTCGACGGAGCTCGTGTAAAATACAACTCCAAATATTTCAACTCGGAAGCATTCACTTCCATCATTGCGGAAGACTCAAATGCGGGTAGCGGCAACAACACTGCAAACGGAGTCAAACGTGGTACCGTCAACGACACGTATCTTTCCGGTTTATACAATACGGTAAAATTCGAAGACTTCCTCGTAGATTTCTATTATTTCAACATCGACAAAAAATGGGAACAAGGTCCAAGCCCTACCACAAGTTTGGATAGAACAAGACAAAGAGACGATTTAAATACGGTCGGATTTCGCTTAACAAATAGAACGGATAGCAACCGTTTGCCCAAGACAAAATCCTGGGACTGGACCTTGGAAGCCTCCTGGCAATACGGACACAACGGCCAAAAGATCAACGCAGGTTGGGATACTCTCAAACAGACCGTGGATGGGAATCCGAAATCTCAAAGAATCTATACTCAAAATGTGGAATACGATTCCAAGTTTTTCATCGCTCAAACGGGATATACCTTCTTCGATCGATTTCGCATAGGCATCCAATATTCGATCGGCTCTGGAGATCCGAATAGAACGGACAACAAAGTGGCAACATACGACGCATCCTTTGCAACGAGATCCGGAGGTTTCCCTTACTTCGATTCCGGAAACGGGATCGTAAACGCTACTTTCTGGTCGAACACAAGAACCAAATCCGTTCACCTGATGTATAACTCCGCAAACTATGGAAGATTCATCTTCGTCGCTTACGATATTCAAAAAGCTTCTGAAAATGACGCATGGTATTCTTCAGGTGGCACCCCAAATACGGGACTTACCACGGAAAACACGACCGGTTCTGCATTCGGCGGTTATAAGCTGGGCGAAAGAGGCGGAAAACGTCTTTTCTACGAATTCGATTTAATCTATCAATTCTATCTCAAAGATTACGTATCGATTTGGACGGGCGGATCTTATCTACTCGCGGGAGATTCGGTAAGAAACGCAAGAGTCAATCCTTGGGCCTCGAACGTTAACGACAGATACACGCTGGACCATAAGTCCTACAGCTTCTTCCTGTTCGTTCAATTTGCAATGTAATTCAGAAAATCAAAAATAAGGAATCAATATGAAAACAAAAATTCTTAAATCAATTATAACCGCTCTCCTCATGACGAATGCGAGCGCCGGACTTTTCTCAAAGGACGTAAACCTGCTCAACGTATCTTACGATCCTACGAGAGAACTCTATGCAGAGTATAACAAGCTTTTTGCAAGTTATTGGAAATCTAAAACGGGAGACGATGTAAGGGTCAATCAATCTCACGGCGGAAGTGGTAAACAGGCGAGGTCCGTGATCGACGGGCTCGAAGCAGATATCGTTACCCTTGCACTCTCCTACGATATCGACATCATAGCTTCAAAAGGCCTGATCTCCAGGGATTGGCTAAAAAGCCTTCCGAATAACAGCACTCCTTATACTTCCACGATCGTATTTGTAGTCAGAAAAGGAAATCCCAAGAATATAAAAGACTGGGATGATCTAATTCGATCCAAGGTTGGCGTCATAACACCGAATCCAAAAACGAGCGGAGGAGCGCGCTGGAATTATCTCGCCGCTTGGGCTTTCGCTCAGAAAAAGTTCAATAACGATACGAATAAGGTTCAAGATTTTATAAAAACGTTATATAAAAACGTTCCCGTTCTCGATTCGGGAGCCAGAGGTTCCAGCAATACTTTCGCTCAAAACGGCATCGGAGATGTATTGATCGCCTGGGAAAACGAATCTTTTCTTATCCTAGAAGAATTTGGAAAGGATAAATACGAAGTTGTTATTCCGTCATTGAGTATTCTCGCAGAACCGCCCGTCGCAATCGTGGAGAAGAACGCAGAAAAACACGGCAACTTAGAAACGGCAAAGGCGTACCTCAAATCTCTCTATTCTGACGCGGCACAAGAAATTATCGCAAAACACGGATATCGTCCGAGAAACCAGGCTATTCTGAAAAAGCACGAAGGAAAATTTCCCAAATTGGATCTGATCACTGTGGACGGACATTTCGGTGGATGGCATAAAGCACAAAAAGATCATTTTGCAGATGGAGCTTCTTTCGATCAACTTTACGTTAAATAAAAACGAAGAATATCTTATAATAGAAAATCTCATAACATTTTCTATTGAAAAACAAAAGGATTCTCTTGGACAATAACCCCAAAGCCGATTTCATTAGAAATCGGCGATAGTCATAAAACATCACTATATAAATTAACACTTAAATCCACCGCTTATCTTCTATAACTTTCAAAACTGCTCGCATTCGATTTTAGTTTTTCTAAAACATCCTAGGATACGATATCTGAAGATGAAAATCCTTCTAGGATACGGCGTGCAGTACAATTTCTACATAACTTATCCGTTTTTCCGAGACAACTCTAGTATTACGCTGGCTCTAACTTTACGAACATATCAAGTTGGTTTAACTGTATGTCTCGTTTTATTACCGTAAATAGGGTGGGGATGGAATTCGAAGTGCAAGAAGCATTCGATACATTTCAACGACATAGGAGATATACCTATGTCGGATATATAGCGTTATACCATGATAGGAGTGTTGAAAGTTATGAGCTTTTTTTTCATGATGCCGAAAATGATAAACTACACGGTTGCCGCGACCCCATGGATAAAACAGCAAAAGAACTCATTTCCTTCTTCAATTGGGTTGGCGGTTGGGATCCTGCTACTCCAAACTCGATTACACCGATCGACTTAAATCAATTTGACTTATCTCAAGGAAAAAAACTGCTTCAATCTTATATTCCTTATTTTAAGTCTTTGATCAAAGGGGAAAAAGGGATAAGGAATTGGTACGAATGGTGGACCGAAAATGAAAAACTTCTGGAAAATATCTTATCACGTGGAGATTACTTGCGATGGAAAATTTATCCGATTCAAGAAATAGAAAAGTTTCTTAAAGAATCGAATGCCCTTTTCCAGAGAGGATATCGATACTTTTGGTTAGACGGTAACGGTTTAAAATATTACTTTAATATGTAATACGTTAGTCGTATCTTTATAGAATCTCATTTTATAAAGATACGTATTTGTAAGATCTCTAAGTTTCGTTTATGTAACCTAGTGATATAAAAATAAAACGTTCGTCTTCATTTTTAATACTACGATCCTTTTCGATCCCATAAAGCACATAGAAAAACGCCCTATGAAAATTCTGTCAGCCGAAGTAAAGATTCACACACGACGAGGCAAACGGAACTATTTCAGGGTATGTAATTCCAATTCTTAGAACATCTCTCAGGGATGAATAATCATGTAAGCGAACTAGCCTTTAATACTTACATTCAATTTTATAGCCTACTATAAGATCCGATTCTGCCGTCCTCATCTTTAGTACAGTCTCAATTAAAAACCATGAGTCTACTCAGAAGAGTACTTAATATTTTGCACTGAAACAGTACTTTGGAATAAAAATTTACGGTATTCAATCTTATAAGGATCAGTAAGTGCAGTTTCGTAAGCCCAGCGGCCGTACGGCCAGCTTAAAAAACATCCGATTAGTTCATTGATAAATATGTGTTTGAGAGGCATACGTATTCCGCAGTAAGTCAATGATGAAAAGAGAATAATAAACTCTCTGAGTAATAATAAAAAGAATTGCTGACGTAGAAAGTAATTTTGTAAATATAAATCGGTATCAACACTACAAAGAAATCGTTTTCACAGGTAAAACTTTTACAAATGTAGGAAACCTCCATAAAATCAAATTCCCACATAAAAATCGCGCCGATTTACCAACATCACTTCTTACGGAAGTGATGATTTCACAACTCCGTTGAGAGCCAATCGCTCGCTACGCGGCGATTTACCAACATCACTTCTTACGGAAGTGATGATTTCACAACTCCGTTGAGAGCTAATCGCTCGCTACGCGGCGATTTACCAACATCACTTCTTACGGAAGTGATGTTGGCTCGAAAAAGGCGAGGTTCTCTGGGCCTTCGTGAATGACAATTTTTTCCACTCTCCCCCCGGCAGAATGTACACTCTCTTTGAGATAATGATAAAACCAACGTGCAATGTTTTCGGAAGTTGGATTGATCTTTTTAAATTCTTCCAACTCGTTAATCAGAATATGATCCAACTTTCCTACAAGTTCCTTAAGTTTCCGTTTGGAAGTCAGAAAATCAAAACTGATTCCATTCTCATCGATATTTTTTTCTCCGGAAAGATAGAGTTCCACTTTCCAGGAATGCCCGTGTATAGGTTCGTCCGATCCGTCCGGGAAATATCTGTAAAGGAAATGTGAGGACTCAAAACGTTCCTCGATTCGAATATAAAATCTTCCTGATTCTTCAAAAAACATAGCTCTTGACTTTCTTTCCCATGTCTATATATTGGAAGTAACCGCAAATTTAAGGCGGTTTTATAATCTACGAGACGAACTTCAGTGTTTTTCGCAGTTTGTAGTCCCGTAAAGTTTCTTTTCAATACGTTTATTTTAATGATAGGAGATATTCAATGACAGAAGTGGTCAAGCCAAGATTTTATAAGGAAATGACGGTAGGTGAGGCTATGGCCGTTCACTCCGAAGCAGGACTTGTTTTTTCGAGTTACCATTTAGGAGGTTGCTCCCACTGTTCTATCAACGAGCTCGAAACGATCGAGCAGGTTTGTATGGGTTACGGTGTAGAAGTGGATGTTCTAATTGAAAGTCTGAACAATCTTCTTGAAGATTCTCAAGACTAAAAAACTTTCTCCGGAGAAAGATCGTTTCTCCGGGGACCTTCCCTTTTCTTTTTTTCATTCCTCGTTTTTTAAAATCCTCTTTCAAACAATTCCCAATCGTGAAAGAACGTTTACTAGCAGCACTCTTCATTCAATCGATTTTCACCCCGTTTCAATTGTTATAGAACCGATGCAGACACGACGTTCCTTTCGATGGACCGGATTTTCTTGGTTCTTCGTTTTCATTTCGCTCTTCTCCGTGGAAGCGGTCCAGATAGAAGTGTTCGTGCCTCTATGCGACGGAACTCAGCTCGCGTGCGGAAAAGGAAAGGCGGGAGATGTCCGTTCGCTCGAAGGAAATCTTTACTGGGGTGCAGCCTACGGTGTGGAATCTTTTTTTAAAAAGACATTCGGCTACAAAGTCGTCGAACGCAAAGACGAGCCATCGGGTTCTTCCGTTTTAAGACGACTTCGGGTGGAACGAATTCCCAGCAAGGGAGAGCAGAAAGTTTCGATTCTATTTCATGCTTACGCAGGAGACAAGATCGACGATGCGTTAAGCGACTTCTTAAACGCTAGCGCGGGAAACAGCGAATCGGATCTGATCGTATGGGCGGGTCACGATCGACTGATGGATCGTTTACCTCCAGATTGGAAACGGTCTTCTCGTTCCCCGAAGCCCACCGCGGTCTTAGCTTGCAAAAGCGAAAAATACTTCGGGCCAGTTTTGCGATCAATCGGTTCGACTTCCATCGTCTTAACGAGAACGTTTATGGCACCCGAAGCGTATCTCATTCAAGCATTAGTCGACACCGCTGCAAAATCGGGAGTCAAAAACAAACGCGCGATTCGATCAGCTTTAGTCGATTCCTATGCAAAGTATCAACGCATTTCCAAACGCGCCGCCGGGACCGTATTTTCAAAATTGGATTGAACGAACAACCTTACGGCCTTGGAACACAAGATACGCGGATTGAGAGAGATTTGGCTTACTTAAAAATTTTCAACGGGAATATAATAATAACGAACTCCCGCTTTTCGGAAGTAGTTTTGGATTCGATTGTCCTGGCCTTGAACTTCAAAATCTTTCATTGGCTTAAGCCCCTTTAAAAAAGTTCCTTCGTTGATCTGTAATATTTCACCTAATGTATCGAAACGATAAAATTCGAAACCGGATTTTCTTTTAAGAACCAACAAATTCATGGTAAGGAAGTTTTCGTTCCTGTATTCTTCCTCAGAAAGACCGTAAACGAAAGAACTCGGAAAAATTCTATAAACCTTCCCTTTGTATTCTATGGTGTTCTTCCTTCGATCCAAATCCTTAAGAATGGTATAAGAAGAACGATCGGTGATGAAATAAATCGTTCCACAGCGGAACGTAATGTACTGTTTTCCTTTCTGATTCGTAGCAGAAGGGAATACAACTCCGGAAGAAACCATGTCCCCGGAAGAATAATGATTTTCCGCGATCTTTCCGAGACGGTTTCTAAGAGACTCGTCTAAAAATTCTACGGAATCTGTCCGTTTCATCTTGCCGAGCTGATAAAAGATTTTATCGAATTCGTTTTTTTCGTAACCTTTATTTTTTACAAACGTATCGAGTTGTTTTTTGAGGGTTTTGAGACGGATTTGAAAATAGGGAGAATCATTTTTTCCTGCGAGATTGAACATCTCTTCCCAAAGGGTCTCCAATTCCCGAATCTCATCCTTTTGGTCGAAGGTCCTCTTTTCAACCTCTTCCAATATGACTTCAAATTTACGTTTTAAATCAAAAAAGAATCTGGAATCTCTGACAGGGTCCATAGGCGCATTCTTAGTATCGGATAATCGCAGTTTTTTTTCGAGAGCTAGAAATGCTTAAATTCTTCAAATAATAATGGTTTATTTCCTGCAGTTTTTTAACTTCCAAAAGCATCTTGATTCTAAATACAGTTCCAACATTTCTTTTAGTTTGGCCTGCGCATTCTCTCGAATTTCATCTTGGTTTGTAAAACTCAAACTCTCAACGCTGGGCTTACAAATAAATCTGCTTATTCCCAATAAGGTTGCAATAAATTGTTTTATACCCTCTCCCGAAAGATCGTTCAATTCTTTCCGAGGGGCAAGAAATTCAGTTCGCGTGCTTTCTGCTTTTAATTGAAAGTATAATTCCTATCGCGGTCATGGACATGATCAAATGCGATCCTCCGTAACTCATAAACGACAAAGGAATTCCGGTCACGGGCATAAGCCCGATCACGATACCTATGTTAATGGCCATGTGATAAAAAAGTAATGCGACGATTCCGGATGCAAGTAAAGATCCAAATCTATCCTTACTTTCGTAACTGATTTGCAATCCTCTGAGCGGAATCGAAAATAAAAAGAATAATAAAAATACGGAACCTAAAAACCCAGTCTGCTCAGCCCAAGAAGCAAAAATAAAATCGGTGCTTGATTCGGGGACGTGCGGGATTCTTCCTTCCGTCATCTCCGCATTCATCAAACCTTTCCCAAAAAACCTACCGGATCCGACCGCGGGTTTCGAAGCCCTGAGATGGTATCCCGCTCCTTGTTTGAATTCTTCCGGATTTAAAAACGCGGTCAATCGAACTACCTGGTTTTCTCGAAAGGGAACAATTTTCATCACTACAACCGCGGAGATCAAACTGATCCCCAAGATTCCCAAAGGTATATAATATTGTCTTAATGTTCTGCTTCCTCTAGCAATCCGGATTCCCACCATCACAAGACAAGCGATCAAAAAGATTGCTCCAAAAGTCAAAAGCAGAGTTTGATTGGAGAAAATTTTAAAGAGAAATCCTCCCTCCATTTCCACAACCTGATCCACCGCTTCCCGCAATGAGCTTAACGTCTTCGGCGTAAGATTGGCCGTCTTTACGTCTTTTCCGTCAAGTGCAAGCCATATCTTTCCCCCGAGTCGATTGACCACAGATAAAAGGTCCGTTTTTCCGGTCCTTTGTAAGAAGTCGGCGATGTCGTTTATCAAAGTCAGTCTAGAATATTCCACGAACATAGGAACCATGAGAGTAATTCCTCCGAACGCCAATAAGGATCCTATGTGAAGGATATCCGCTCCTCCGAAAAAGAGCATCGTAAACAAAATGGGTAGAAAAGAAACCGCGGTTCCAAAATCGGGCTGGAGCAGTATAAATACCATCGGAACGATCACGATTACGAACGGAATCGAAAGAACAACTAAGTTCTTCATATCCTTTTCCTTTAAAACCATAAACTGCCCCAATAAAATCACCGAGGACAACTTTGCAAACTCAGAGGTTTGAATTCCAATAGGTCCAATCTTGATCCAAGAACGGGCCCCCCTTCCCGAAGGTAAATATCCAATTCCGGGAATTAACGTGATTATCAGCAGGAAAATCGTGAACACATAGATCACGAGCGCATAAGCACCTAACAACTGATAATTGACTCTCGACACGAAATACATGATTACAAGTCCAATGGCGAAATAAAACAGCTGGCGATACCATTTTCCGGGTCCGTCTTCGAAATTGACCTCCTGACTATATAAGGTCGTCACGCTACAAAGAACGACAATCACTACCGAAATCACTAAAAAGTAATCGATCTTTTCTATGGACTTATCTGGCTTCAAGCGTTCCCTCCTGTCCCGTCGAAGGAGAAGACGGCGTTATATCCTGCGATTTCTTGAACGTTCCCGGAGGAAATGCAGCATGAAACATTTCTCTCGCCACGGGAGCGGCCCCAGCAGCTCCTCCGACCCCGTATTCTACAAACACTACGATTAATACCTGTTCACTGACAGGCGCGTTCGCGGGAGCATATCCCACAAACCATGCATGGTTGGATCCGGAAGAGCCTCTTCTTCTCGTCTGAGCTGTTCCCGTTTTTCCTGCGATATCCGGTAAGAATGGCTTGTTCAAAACGTAGGCCGCAGTCCCACTTTTTACCACAAGTTTTAATCCTTCTTTAATCGCTTCTGTAGAAGACTGATTGATCGGAATATCTCTGAGTATTTGAGGTGTGGTTCTGTTAATGATGGAGTTATCCACAGGATCTCGAATTTCACTCACCACATACGGCTGATAGATCTGTCCACGATTGAGAAGTCCCATATAAAATAATGCCATTCCCATCGGTGTCGTTGAAATAAATCCCTGCCCGATCGATAAGTTGATCGTATCCCCGTCAAACCACTTGGTTCCGTATTTGCTTTTTTTCCACGCAGAGGACGGGACAAAACCCGTAATTTCTCCCGGAAGGTCCACTTTGGATTTGTTTTCTAATCCGAAAAGCCTGGAGTAATTTAAAATCGCGTCGGAACCGAGTTTGTATCCAAGATTGTAAAAATACACCGAACAGGATTTCTGCAACGCATGTGCAAGATCATTTGTTCCGTGCCCTCCCTTTTCCCAACAATTAAAAACCTGATCGGGAACTCCTGCGAATGTGGATTTTAATACAAAACTTCCATTGCAGGAAAACGTCGTCTCCGAAGTGTAGCCGATTTTGTGTTGACTTTCCAATGCTGCAAGTGCAACTAACGTTTTATAAGTAGAAGCCGGAGGAAACTTGGATTGGATCGCAAGATTTAAAAATCCTCCATTGTCTTTAACCCGTTTGAAATGCAGAGTCCGATCCGCCTTATTTTTCCCGGAAAGTATATTCGGATCGTAACTAGGATTGGAAACCATCGCCAAAATTTCTCCAGTGGAGACCTTGATCGCAATCGCGGTTCCCCTACTTCCCTTGAGAGCTTTGTGAGCGGCGATCTGAATGTCCTTGTCGATCGTTAAGATCAAATTATTACCGGGAGAAGAATGTTCGACTACGCGCTCTTCTTCTATGTTCCCTTCGGAGCTTCGTTTTTGAATTCGAAATCCGTCGACGCCTCTGAGTTCGGAATCGTATTCGAGTTCGAGTCCGTTCTTTCCGAGATATTGATAGGATTTGATTTCTCCCGCGACGAGATCGTCCCGAGTAGGCTTTCCGATGTAACCGGTCACATGCGCGAGAGCCGGACCCATTTTGTAGATTCTCCTAGGAGAAGGCAGGAGAATAATGTATTTAGATATATTATCAAACACTGATATTCTTTCCTGTTGCGCAGGAGTAATTCCCTCCAAAAGAACGATCGGCTTTTTAGCTTTTAGATTTCTCGAAAAACGAGGTTCGATCAGTTCGTTTTCGTAATAAGAGATCGGAATCGAAAGTGTCCGTGCAAATTCCTGAATGAATGCCTTTACAGAAGCGGGATCATACTTGAACAAGGACGTGTTTAAAATTGCATCTAGGGAAGAATAATTCGAAACTAAAGCCATGGAAGTTTCTGGAGTGAGAAAATTACGATCGAACATCTGCCCTCTCGCGGCCGGCATGATCTCGCTCTTTCTCACGAACTTTTCCGCTTTGAGCGCATTGTTCGTTCCGTTGAGAATCTGTAAATTGAATAGTTGAAAGATAAATGCGTTGAGCGTAAGCACTACAAGTCCGGAAAAAATATACAAACGAAGGCGAAAACTTTTTTCAAGTCGGTATTCCGACGCAGATTGTGCTCCGCCTAACAACTTACGCGTCCCCCATGTGATCCAATTGATAGATCCATGTTAGGGCATAAAAAAAGGCCGGAGCTATAAGCGCATTAAAAAACGAAGTGAAGAATAAGGAATAACTCATATTCTCATGAAAAAATAAGGAGAACAAATAATACGTAGCGACTCTCGTGACAAAGGTGATTAGAAGAGAATAGATCGTAATCGAAAAATAATTTTCATGATATGCGGAACGAGCAAATTTTCCGACAAGATACCCGATCAAACAAAAGGTCAAGGAATGAAGCCCGATCTTATACGTAACTATGTTTCCGATCGCGATTTCACCACCAAGTCCACTATCCGTCAAAAGGCCTCCGAAAAAACCAATCCAGAGCCCATAGAGCGCCCCTCTTCTCAAAGCGAAAAAAAGTACAAGAAGAATCATAAAATCCGGTTTGATCGCTGAACCGATTTCAAAAAGATTTGAGCCATTTAAAAAGTGCGCGATTAAGATGCCGACTGCGATGACGAGCTTTTCTAAGATCATTGCAAATCTTCCTCGTTCGGAACAGAAGGCGACGGGCTCTTTGGTGTATTCGTTTGCGACTGATTCCCGTTAGGCGGAAGAGGATTCTTCGTTTGATTTTCTTTCAAACGATCTTCTCCTGGAAAATTGAGTTCTCCAAAGTAAGGATTTTCGATCGTAATATTCTGTCCTTCTGGCCAGGTTTCCAGCCACTTTTCCGGAAGCTTCAAAATGACCGTTACACTCTCAAGCATCTCAAATCGAACAAATGGTTTTAAGAATGCACTTTTAAAACTCCCGTTTCTCGGCCCTTCTTCCGTAATAATTCCTACTGGAATCCCAGTGGGAAATACCCCGCCGCCTCCAGAAGTATATACCGATTTACCAATCTTACTCAAAGATTCCGTATACTGAATCATCTCACTCGGTCCCATCGGATATTCTCCAAACACTCTCGGGTCGATGATGATTCCGCTATCGATGTAATTCAAAAGTGCTTCGGTTCCCCTTCCAGAGTTTCCCGAAAGATTGGCCCAAAGATTGGTATCCGGCATCGATACTCCCATGTTGAAATTCGAATTGATAAGGGGTTGAACTACGGCCGATCCCCCAGTCACAGCGATAACTTTACCGACAAGCGCTTCTATGATTGCACCCTTTTGATCCACAGCTCTTGCGGTCACTGGCATATAAGGTTTGATTCCAGAATCGGAGCCCTTGTCGATAATGATGGTTCTATAAATGGAATTTAAACGAACGGATAGAACCTCTGCTTTAAGGCTCGCATATTTTTGTCTGCTTTGAAAGCGAAGCTCTTTTCGGAGAAAATCGTTTTCCCGATTCGCTTTTTCCAAGTCCTGTGGAAGGAGTTTATAATCTTCCATGACCGCAACGCAAGAATCCCTTTCCTTACGTATGGCCTCAAAAGATTCCAACTTATTGTAGGCGCCTTTGAAAAATCCTCCGAAAGAATCAATGGAGCCGGATACTACGTCTCCTACTCTTTGAAAGCTCGCAATTCCCCTGACGATTACATTACTTCTAAAAGTTAAGGAAAATATAGAGAACAGAATACAGAATAGAAGAGAAAGAGTCTCCTTACTTCGACTGAGTTGAAACCATAACATCGAATCTTCTTCTGCTCCCGAATTCGTCCGAACAAAAACCGTTCGGAACGTTAGCTATTTCAACTAACTTCTTAGCGTATACCAGGCTTGATATATTTCAATTCGTCTAGATACTTTCCGGTTCCAAGAACCACACAAGTAAGCGGATTTTCTGCACGAAAAACGGGAACTCCCGTTTCCTTAGAAAGATACATTTCCAACCCTCGGAGGAGACATCCACCTCCCGTAAGTACAATTCCTCTTTCCACGATATCCGATGCTAGTTCAGGAGGAGTTCTTTCTAGAACTCGTTTGATTCCGTCTAAGATTTCATCGGTCGGTTCTTTGAGAGCCTTACGAATTTCGTTGGATTCCAATTCAAGTGTTCTAGGAAGTCCGGAAATTGCATCCCGCCCACGAACTTCCATCGTTTCCGCTTTCTTTTCAGGATAAGCATTTCCGATCGTAAGTTTGATATCTTCCGCAGTTCTTTCCCCGACTACTAGATTATATTGATTTCGGAGATACTTAATGATCGCTTCATCAAATTCATCTCCCCCGGTGCGGATGGATTCCGCAATTACCATCCCTCCAAGAGATATTACCGCAATTTCAGTCGTACCACCACCGATATCCACGATCATATTTCCCGCAGGTTCGTTGATCGGGATATTGGCTCCGATCGCGGCGGCAAGAGCTTCTTCAATGAGAAAAATTTCTCTCGCCCCAGCCTGCTCCGCAGATTCACGAACAGCCCGTCTCTCTACCTCAGTGATTCCAGACGGAACTCCGATTACGATTCTAGGTTTTACGAAAGTAGTACGGTTATGCACCTTCGCGATAAAATAACGGATCATTTTTTCGACGGTTTCGAAGTCTGCGATCACTCCATCTTTCATCGGACGGATCGCCACAATTTCACCCGGTGTCCGACCCAACATCCGCTTTGCTTCCTGCCCTACCGCGAGAACTTTACCGGTAGCCGCATGAACCGCGACAACGGAAGGTTCGGATAAAACGATCCCCTGTCCTTTTACATGTACCAGTGTATTTGCCGTCCCTAGATCAATTCCCATATCGTTGGAAAACAGGGCATAGAGGTTATCAAAGATCATTTCATGTACCTTTCAACCGCGGAGGTTTTTTATCTTTATTATCTGTTTAAAGCGGAAAATTCTTCAGAACTTTCTTCATTGGACAGGTTTCAATAATTTCAACGCTAAGGTTCCCGGCAACCTCAAAACAAAAAAATCAGAAAACAAATTAGGCTGGATTCATTTCAACGGAGAAACATTCTGTTCAACCATGGTTCAGGAAAAACCTCTCGCGGCCATAGACCTCGGCACTAATTCATTCCATATGATCATCGTTCGAGTTCGGACGAACGGAACCTTCGAAGCCATAGCAAGAGAAAAAGAATCGGTTCGCTTAGGTAACAGGTTACAAGAAAACGGACCGATCGATCCCGATTCTTTTCGAAGAGGAATCGATTGTCTCAAACGATTTAAAATTCTCGCAGAAAACTCCGGCGCGGAAATCAGAGCTGTCGCCACAAGCGCGTTACGAGAAGCTTCCAATCGGGAAGAATTCTTAGAAGCTGTATACCAAGAAACGGGCATATCCATAGACGTAGTAAGCGGTTATGAAGAAGCCCGTTTAATCTATTTCGGAATTCTTCAAGGAATTCCCGTTTTCGATCGAAAGATTATGATGATCGATATCGGTGGAGGAAGTACGGAAATACTCGTCGGTCACAGAGGAAATATTCTATTCTCTAAAAGTTTTAAACTGGGAGCGATTAGACTCACCGAAAAATTTTTTCAGGAAGAGCCTCTTTCCAACTCCGGTATCCGAAAGTGCAGACTCTTTATAGAAGAAATGCTTCTTCCCTTTCGAAAAATTCTCAGAGATTTAAAACCGGATTTGATCGTGGGTTCGTCCGGCACCATTCAAGCGATCGCCGGAATGATTCTTGCGTCAAGAGGTGAAACCGAAGAAATCTCATTAAATAATTTTTCCTTTCTGACCTCAGAGTTTAAGAAAATCCGAAATCTAATTTTGGAAGCGGACACATCCAGAAAAAGAACCAAGATTCCCGGACTCGATAGCAAACGAGCCGATATCATTGTCGGAGGAACTCTTATCCTGGAAGAGATTTTTGATCTGGCAAACGTTCCCGCTTTGACGGTTTCCGAGTTCGCGCTTCGGGAAGGAATTGTTTACGATACCATTCGCAAATGGGAACATTTTGAAAGTACGGAACATTCTAAACATCTAGACGCCATTCGACAAACCTCGGTGGATAACTTCATGCGAGCCTTTTCCAGAGACGAAGAATATTCCAAACATGTCGCCAATCTGAGTCTTCAGATCTTCGATCAACTGGTAAGTCTGCATAAACTCGGACAAGAGCAGAGAGAACTTTTGGAAGCCGCTTCTCTTCTTCATGAAATTGGTCAATCCATCTCTCATTCTGCATATCACAAACATAGTTATTATATGATTCGAAATTCGGAAATGCTCTTAGGATTTACCTTTTTGGAGATCGAAATCATCGCTCTCACCGCACGTTATCATAGAAAAAATACTCCAAGAATCAAACACAGAGAATTCAGTAAACTCGCGGAAAAAAACCGAACCTTAGTCTGCCAACTTTCCGCAATTTTAAGAATCAGCTCCGCTCTCAATCGTAACCGAGGCGGACTCGTCCTTTCTGTAACTTGCAAGATCGAAAAAAATCTGATCCATTTCGTTTTAAAATCGGATAAGGGCTACGATCCCTCCTTGGAGATCTGGGCGGCAGAAGAACAAAAAATCGCCTTTGAAGAAACCTTCGGTTATTCGGTAAAATTTGTAACGGGGAATTAAAGACAAATAAGTCGTTCCGTTTTTTAATATTTACTTCGTTTGCACTCCCGATAAAAACGCGGAAGTTCTCACAAATTACGTTGTATCGGCGTTTACTTTCCTGTCGTTTAAAATTGTAGTAGTTTCTACATTCCTAAGGTTTTGAGACGGGCTCTGATATGGCGCCCCCATCCGGAGCTGTAAATATTTTTTCGCATTTTTTTTAATCACCCAATAATTTAACTCGTTAGAGAAAAGCATTCGCGACGATTGATCAGACTGATATTCGCGGGTTGGATACCGCAGGATAATCTATACATCGGGAGCTGTTCTTAGTCTTAAAACGAAGGTCAAATTTGAAATTCAAATTTGCTTCAACACTGAGCCAACAAGTATTCCTCCTTTATCGTACATCTTCTCTAACGAATTCAATTATTGGATGAAACATTACTCTAACTCTATGCAACCAGATTCATCGCCGCCCAAAGAAATCCGGATAACTCTCTTGAAACTGCCGTTATCATTACCTGAGGAGTTTTTCCTCTTTGCTGTAGATTACGAAACTTCTTGTGTAATCTGAGAGATGCTTTTTCCGCCAAAGCAACAACTAACGCAGGTTGTCCCGATCTACGTGCGGTTACAATTTTACTTCCTGTTCCAGGGAAACGATGTTGCCAAGCTGCTTCTGTCAATATTCTTCGAAGTCTGGGACTTCCAGTTTTTGTTATCCCTGTTTGTTTTCTTTTGGAACCGCTGGAATATTCTCCCGGAACAAGTCCTAAAAAACTCATGAACGAACCGGCTGTTTTGAATCGTTTGAAGTCACAAACCTCACAAAGTAAAAACATTGCGGTTAGATAATCCACTCCTCGGAAACATCTTAATACTCCCACTTTCTCTCGATACGGTTCACTTTCCGCTATCTCTTGTATCCTCTTATCCATCGCTTTTAAATTCTCTTCTTGAACTCTTACCCGACTATAATAGTCGTTAAATGTCTCTTGAAGGATCTCGTTGTTAAACTGTAGATTGTTCAACCATTTGTTATGACTGACTGTCCAATACTTTGTTGCTGAGTAAGTTATACCCTTTCTTAATAAGAATTTCATTAACCTTTGACGATTCCTTCCTAAATCCAAACGAAGGCTGTCACGGGATCTCAAATAATCCCTTACCGCTTCGTCCTCTTCACTCGGTACATGAATCGATTCTAATTCTCCACTTCGCAATAATTTTGCTAATTTGATTGCATCTCTCTTATCCGTTTTGATCTTATCCGAACTTTGTCTTGGTATCTTTCCTGGTGCTACAAGGATACAGTTTACTCCCAAAGACTTTAGACATCTGTAAAGTGGATAACCCGTTACTCCCGCCTCGTAACAACTATGTATCTCGTTCCATTCTGATTTTAGTTTATTGACGAACTTTTTGATCTGAACCTCATTATGTTTTATCTGCTGTTCTTTTACTATTTCCTTTGTATTGTTCGTTAAACACGCAATTCTAATCGTTTCTTTGTGGACATCCATTCCTACATATACTTTTCTTTTCATTACGTTCCTTCTGTTGGTTTTCTTGTTTTGTGGTAAATGCTTGCATCTAACCCACGCTTTTCAAGCCCAGAAGGGGCGCCATTTTGTCTTAGCTCTGCATTTTAGTTATTCATGTTGTGAGTGCTCTATAATCTTTTGGGAACAGTTTCTGATATTGTGCTGCGTATAATTTACGGAAATAAATTTTTCTACCGAAGACGGCCTACAGTCAGTAGGCAAACCACTTGGTTTTAAAAATCTTCTTTAAAAAGAAAAGCTAAATGAAAACCTGGACGATCCCAGAATCGTTGACAATTATAACAAATATACGACAAACGTTTTTAAAACCATACTTCGGAAAGTTTTTTTAACGGTTTCGAGGTGATTTTCAAACACGAACCAACATTCAAAAAGTAGGATTTTATAATATGAACTTAGAACAAATCATGATAGAATTGGAAAAAATGGGAACACCCTCCATCAAAAAGATATTCGTCAATCACGGAGCAAAAGAACCGCTCTTTGGAGTCAAAGTAGGAGACTTAAAAAAGATCCAAAAGAAAATAAAAAAGAACAACGAACTTTCCCTGGAACTTTATAAAACGGGAAATTCGGACGCAATGTATCTCGCAGGACTCGTAGCCGACGAAAAACAAATCCAAAAAAAAGATCTACAGTTTTGGGCTAAGAATGCAACCTCTCCAATGATCAGCGAATACACCGTGGCATGGATCGCGGCGGAAAGCAAATACGGGTGGGAACTTGCGAGAGAATGGATCGAATCCGAAAAAGAAAGCATCGCTTCTTCTGGATGGAGCACGTTTTCCAGCTTGTTGTCGATCGTTCCTAACGATCAAATTGAGTTGAAAGAAGTTTCCAAGTTACTCAAAAGAGTAGAATCCAAAATTCATAAATCTCAGAACCGAGTAAAATATTGTATGAATGGCTTTGTCATTGCCGTAGGAGGTTTTTATCCGGAACTTACCGAGGAAGCCCTACAAACCGCAAAAAAAATCGGCAAAGTAAAAGTGATGATGGGCAAAACGGCCTGCAAAGTTCCAGAAGCCCCCGAATACATCCTAAAAATGCGTAAAATGGGAAAAATAGGAAATAAAAAAAAGACGGCTCGTTGTTAAGCGAAGAACTTTTTTAAAAACGTTAAAGCCGATTGACAAATCCTCTAAAAGTTATATAATAATTTTCTAATATCACTTTAAATCGTTTCACTCTTGTTCTTTTTTGCAGAACCGCAGATCGCAAAGTCGAACCAAAACTCGAAGAGTCCAATCCGTATTTCGAAAACGCGGAAAATTACGGTTTTCGAATCAAGTCTCCATTTTGGGTAATCAAAATAGAAAGTTACAGCCGATTTCAATCTATTACCAATGACTCGGACAATCGGTATCGCCAAAAGAATGATATTCAATTTTCATCAAACGAATTTAAAAGTTCAGTGAGATTCCTCGCAATCGAAAAGGAAAAACCCTGCACCGAAAAAATCAATTTTAGAAGAAATCAGTTACAATCATTCAGTAAGTTCGTAATAAAATATAAGAGTTCCCACAAATTACGTCCCTTTGATAGTTTACGAGCTTTCGAACAGATTTTATAATTGTTAAGTTCTCGTTGGAGCTCCTACATTCCGAGGCTTTGGAATAAGTTCTTAATTCCGGTAGTAAGAACCCTAAATCCATCTATTTACTCATTCCCCTAGAAAAATAGACATCGATCAAAAAGTTATTCGGCATTTAGTCATCTTGCCCAGAAAAACAGATTCACTTTAAAGATAAAGGACAACAGTTTGTTGTTTCAATACCAATCTATTGTTTTAAAATCTTTTCCGCCAAAACCGGAACCAACTTACGCATTCCACAAGTATTCAAGTGAGTGTAATCCCCGAAATCTCTCGGTTCGAAAAGATGTGCTTTGACCTTCCAATAAGAAATTCCCTCTTCCATAAGAATCGATTCCCAAAGAGACATCTGCGGAAACGAAGAGAGTTTTTCGTCGAAATCGGGACGAAACGGCAAAGAAACGGCTAAGACGGGAACATTATGTGCTTTAAAGTAGGAAAACAACCCCCTCCAGGCTTTTAGAGAAGATTTTCTCGTTTTTTGCAAAGCAACTTCCGCATTCTGAGGAAGGGGAATTAAGTTCTCATTCGGAATGCAAACTCCGTCATAAGAAGATTGTTTTCCCCAATCCAAGTATCCATTATTTTTTGAATATTCAATTTCCAGAAACTGATTTCGATCTAAATTAGACTTCCATTTTTTGATCGGATTTCCGAGGAGTAATTTTTCCAAATTCTTTTCGGAATAGCTGAACTCGTCTCCTTCCCCTATAATTTTGAAAGTAGTCGAAACGGAAGCATTGAGACGTAAAAATGGAAAAACTCTTCCCAAAAGATAATACATACCAATGGAAAGATTTTTCAAATAAAAATCTCCAAGAAAGATTTCCGTAAAAATTTCCAGATGAAATGAATCATAATTCAACACAAGACTTCGATGAGCCTGAGCAACGTCCATGTCCGAAAGAGAAAACACCGATCCGTTTACGATCACCAAGGAAGGTTTGGTTCCGATTTTCCGTTCGTACTCCTTCCAACGTAAAAACATCCCCTCCGGTTGTTCGGAAGGTCTCGGTAAAAACCAAATCGGGCGACCCAATCTTTTTTCCAGTTCCTTAGGATGAATCCCGGAAAGAATCTGACTGTCTCCTAAAAACAAAATGGGAGCAAGTGACCGAGAAGATTCAGATTCTGTATAAAGGGAAGAATCCATGTTGGACAAACGATCGTAAAGAAAAGAATTTTTCTCCTGAAAAGGAACCAAGAACGGAAATAAAAAAAATTGAAACGATACCAAAAGAACGAAACAAACTATCACACCTAAGATTCTATTTCTTCTGTGATTCGAAATACGCTTTAGATTCGAATGAAACTTGACGCTCAATTTTTTTTACATTACATTATATTTCATTGAAACGGTTCTTTCTTATTCGGAATAAATTTTAAAACTGAAAGTAGAAGAATTCCCTTTTTTCAAAAAGTCCGAAAAGACAAAATAAAATTCCAATCCCAAAAGACAATGAACCCCACCGCAACGGACTCGAAACGATTTTTTCTAAAAACGGATCCGTTCCTCCCCAAATGATCATCCAAAATTCTACAATAATCAACGGCAACAAAAGAAAAAACAACTTGGCTCCAAATACAGGGTTCCAATAAAATCCCGCGGTTGCATTCAAAATCAATCCCCAAAGTTCGCCAGGGGAATGCACCTGAAACAAGAGCAGCCCAAGCGCAAACATCCAGAACGTAGACAAGATACCCATTAGTTTTATAAAATATTCAAATATTTTAATTTTTTTTGGAACCAATAATAAAACGTATTTTTGCATCAAATTATAAACGACTACCTGTAAACCACAGTAAAATCCCCATACCAAATATCCGTACGTGGCTCCATGCCAAAGTCCTCCCAAAATCCAGACGATCATCAAATTCAAATTTTGACGAAATAAAGAAATCCGATTTCCCCCGAGAGGAATATAAAGATAATCTCTAAGCCATGTCGAAAGAGAAATATGCCATCGTTTCCAAAATTCGGACGGGCTCGACGAAATGAATGGAAAATTGAAATTCAGGGAAAGTTTAAAACCCAATATTTTCGCAAGCCCTCGAGCGGCATCCGTATATCCGCTAAAATCGGCATAGACTTGAAACGCAAAAGAGAAAGCAATCCAAAGAACCATGCCGGAAGGAAGTTGAATTCCAGGTTCCATCGCCTTATCGGTAAACAACAAAAGATGATCCCCGATAAATACCTTTTTAAAAATTCCCCAAAAAAATAGAACCGCACCGGAAACAAACCCGTCTTCCGCGACCGCACGCTCCGCTTCAATTTGAGGCAACAAAGAATCCGGCCTTTCGATCGGCCCGGCAAGCAACAATGGAAAAAATAAATCATAAACTCCGAAATGAATGAAATTAGAACAGGGTTTTATTTTTCCGGATCGAATATCCGAAAGATAGCTGATATTATGAAATGTATAAAACGAAATCCCAACGGGTAAAAGAATTTCAGGAAAAGTAAGAATCGAAAACGAAAACAAAGTTCCCAATATATCGTTCCAAACACTTAATAAAAATAGAATATACTTGAAAAAGATCAGTATTCCCAGATTTAAAACAATCAAAAAGACGAAGATCCTCTTTTGATGATATTCCGACGAACGACCGAGCCAAATTCCTCCGGCAAAATTGAAGGAAATACAAAAGAGCAGAAGTAGAACCATCTCCGGCTTCCAAAACCCGTAAAAGAACAGACCTCCGAAAAATAAAAGCCGGTTCTGTCCCGTTAATCCGAGACGAAAGTAGATCAGACAAAAAGCGATAAAAAAAAGAAGGAAACTCAGAGAATTGAATAACATTCAATTGATCTAGGATTCTTCGAGAAGTTCGAGAATTCTTTCCTTTTCTTTTGTATCCGCCGGATAACAAAGAGTATGTTGAATGACCGAAGTCTGAAAGTCTTTCGACTTACGATCCGTCTCGCTGAGACGATTTTTGATTTTACGTATGAGAACCTGGGTCTCTTCCCTATCTTTTCCGTCCAAAACAACGGCATATTTTCCCTGTCCGACCCGATAGTGAAAATCGACTTCGGACAGATTGTCCTGGATTGCCTTTCTCAATTCCTCGCTATAATTCACGAAAAATCCGGATCCTTTCAATTTTACCATTCTAAATATATTCTGAACTTTGAATATAGTTAGACTGAAACAACTTTTTAGCCTAGCAGATTTAAGAATCATCTCATCGATTTTTTCTTCGATAGGACTGAACGGATCCTTAAATACCGAATCCCGTTCCTGCACAAGCAATAAGTTAGAAAATACGGGTGCAAGTACCTCAGAGATTCCAACCGCAGTCTCACGATCCGAATCAGTCCAAGGAACTTCCGTTTCATGGACGATCCACATTCCCACGAGCCAATGCAAATTGATAAAAGGAATCACTATAAAATCGGACATGAGTCCAAGTTCGTCGTTCGATAATTTCTGTACTAACTCGGGATGTTTTCTAAAATTTTCGATCCGGAATACTCCCGGAATGTTGGAAACGATTCCCACAATCGAACTCTCCAAGGGCAACCTGAAACTTCCCACATGTTCCGGAGTGAGTAAATTGGAAGCGAATACCCGAAATTCGGTCTTGGTATGCCCGTCCAAAATCATAAACGTGGCGCGACGGATTTTTAACTCCTCTTGAAAAGCGGAGAACAATTTATCGTAAGCTTCGTCCATACTACGTACGGAAGCAAAATCTCTCGCGAGTGAAATGATGAGTTCGTTAGTTCGGACCGCCTCTTTTAAAATCTGATTTTCCTGATGAAGCAATTCGGTATCGCAGATTCTTTTGTATACGGAACCGGCAATCTCCCCTACAATCTTTAAGAATTCAAGATCCTCAATCGTGTAATCCTCTCCGCTGATCGTCTTACTCAGAAAAATGATCCCGAAAAATTCATCCACTGTTTGGATCGGAACGAGAAGTTCGGCTTCAGATTGTTCGATGATCTCTCGCTCTTTGGCCGGAAGTATAGGTTTAAGAAGTTCTTTCGCATAAAGTACAGATCCCGCATTATGTACCGCGTGATAGATCTCCTCTTCCGAAGAGATAGTCCATTCTTGGTTGAAGTTTTCTCCCTGATAGTCTTCTAAACGGAAAAAATCCTGACTTCCGTTTTTGGAAGAAAAGATACCGATCGACTCGGAACCGATCTGACCCATAATAGAAAATAATAGGTTTTCGAAAAAGTTCGCAAAGTCAGTGGAAACTCCGATCTCCTTACTGATCTCGAAAACGGAAATATAATTCTCCAATTTTTTTCGGGAAGCAATTTGCAGATCAATCGGGGAAGTAGTGAAATTAGAATCATCGTCGAATAAAAATTCTGACTTTTCGGAAGCAGAGACGTTCGGATCTTTTTTAGGAGGAGTTCTATGCGCTTCCCGTTCCGCTTCCTTAACCCAATCTTCGAACGGATCCTCTTCCATAGACGTTATGCTATCATCTAAATTCGGAACTGTTTGTGTTTTTTCCCCATCCAAATCTTTTGGGACAATTTTTTCCGAATCCATTTCTTCCAAAGTTGCGAATTCCATATCCGTTATGGAATGTTCAATCCCTTCAGAAGTTGTATCTTCGAAAAGATCGTCAAAGGAAATATCATCGTCGACTTCATTCGAAACCGCAAATTCAGGAATAGGAGTTTCATCCGGAGCAGAAAATTCCTCCGAAAGATCCGGAAATGAGTCCTCGTTTTCGGCAGTACTAGAATCAAAATCCGAAAATTCGTTTTGAACTTTTTTCTCGTCCGGTTCGGATATATTTCCGCCTAACTCCGGAAGAGAAAATTCTTCGGAATAGGGCAGATCAGATTGAAGATTGTATATGGATTCTTCCGAAAAAGTTTGCGACTCAACGGAAGGATCGGTAAACGATTGGGAAGAGAAAGTTTCCCTTTTTTCGATCTCCTTTCTCATGCCAAGGGCCTTTTGTAAAAAACCCTGTTTGCGCTGAAAGGATTCCGATTTTTTAAGCAAGGATTTTTTTTCTCGACTTGAAGAAGTCGCAGAAGATGTTCCGGATGGATCCGATCGAACTAACTTACTGACCCGTTCAAGTAATCCCATCGGTTATACACCGATCTGCTTCATTAGTTTTTTATAAAGTTCAAAATAATCAGAACGAGAGAATTCCCGAATCAAATCGTCGGGGAGATTTCCGAGCAATTCGTCCAAATACGTCATGATACGTTTCATCTCTTCCTTGGACGGAGTCTCTCCCGAAACGCCTTCTTTGATTGAAGTCTCCTCTTGATCCGGAGTTTTACGTAGTTCTTCGATCGGAGAGGATTTCTCCTCTTCCGCATATTCGTCCAATACGATGATCATTTCGTCTTCGCTTGCGGCACCCTCTGTCGGAGCAACCTGGGAGACGTTCTCCTTGGAAACGTCATCATCAATGGAATCAAAAGCATCCAAGTCGGAAGTAGGAGGCAGCTCTCCTAAAATCTCGCTTAAATCCTTCTCCTTTACAGTAGCAGACGAATCCTCAAGTAGTTCCTCTTCGGAAAGTGCGGTCGTATGCTCCTCTGTTTGTTCGGAAACGGGAGGGTCCCAATCCATCTCGGAACCCGGAAATTCTTCTAAAGTGTTTTCCGAAACATTCGACTCCTCGTCGTCCGTAAGAATATGATCCAATTCGTCCAAGGAAAGTGCAATCGGCTCGTTATCCTCCGATTCGAAAGAAGTTGTTTCCAAGGTTTGCGTCGGTTCAAAATCGCCCGTAGAAAGATCGAAGTTTTCAAGAGCTAAGAAATCTTCTTGTGGTGGTTGTATATCTCCAATATCGTCTAATTCGTCTACGGGCAACGAAATCGAATCTTCTTCCTGCAAAGAAGTTTCATCAAATAAGGAAGAACTTGGAGTTTCCTCTTCATCGGAAGACAATAAATTTCCAAGTTCCTCTTCGGAGAGAGCGATCGATTCTTCATCCTCTCCTTCCGATTCGAAAGGAATTGTTTCCGGTTCAAAATCGAAGGAAGAATCCGACAGGGCCTCTTCCTCAAGACCAAACTCATCCGGTCCACCTAAGTCTTGTTCTACGGGAAGGGAGTTCTCTTCGAACATGGACTCTTTCGGTAACTCTCCACCACCAAGCAGATCATTTTCAAATCCATCAGTTTCTGTCAAAGCTCCCGTACCTGAATCGTCGGAAAGAAGGTCTCCAAGCTCCTCTTCGGAAAGTGCGATCGCATCCTCCTCTGTTTGTTCGGAAACGGGAGAGTCCCAATCCATTTCGGAACCCGGAAATTCTTCTAAAGTGTTTTCCGAAACATTCGACTCCTCGTCGTCCGTAAGAATATGATCCAATTCGTCCAAGGAAAGCGCAATCGGCTCGTTATCCTCCGATTCAAAAGGAGTTGTTTCCGGTTCAAAGTTGATGGAAGAATCAACCGGCTCTTCGTTTTCAGACGCAAGTAGGTTTCCCAATTCTTCGTCAGAAAGTGCAATCGGCTCGCTATCCTCCGATTCAAAAGAAGTTGTTTCCGGTTCAAAATTGATGGAAGAATCAACCGGCTCTTCGTTTTCAGACGCAAGTAGGTTTCCCAATTCTTCGTCAGAAAGCGCAATCGGCTCGCTATCCTCCGATTCGAAAGAAGTTGTTTCCGGTTCAAAGTTGATGGAAGAATCAACCGGCTCTTCGTTTTCAGACGCAAGTAGGTTTCCCAATTCTTCGTCAGAAAGTGCAATCGGCTCGTTATCCTCCGATTCGAAAGAAGTTGTTTCCGGTTCAAAGTTGATGGAAGAATCAACCGGCTCCTCGTTTTCAGACGCAAGTAGGTTTCCCAATTCTTCGTCAGAAAGTGCAATCGGCTCGCTATCCTCCGATTCGAAAGAAGTTGTTTCCGGTTCAAAGTTGATGGAAGAATCAACCGGCTCTTCGTTTTCAGACGCAAGTAGGTTTCCCAATTCTTCGTCAGAAAGTGCAATCGGCTCGTTATCCTCTGCTTCAAAAGAAGTTGTTTCCGGTTCAAAGTTGATGGAAGAATCAACCGGCTCTTCGTTTTCGTCGAGATCCGTATGCGTGATAAAGTCGGGCAAGTCATCATCTGCCATAGAGTTCGTAACGACCGTTGACTCGTCCGTCGTTGTATTCATCAGTATGTCATCCGGTTCACTTCCGGAAAATGCGATCGAATCGTCTTCTTCCGATTCATCAAAAGTAGTTCCAAATATAGCATCCGTCTCTGGAAGTTCTTCTCCTTCCAAGATACCGTCCAACTCCGAATCAGATAAAGTAATGTTCTCTTCTTCTGAACCAAGGGAGGGTGAAATAAGATTCGGAAGCGGTTCATCCGCAGAAACAATCTCTTTGAGTTCGGGTAACGCAATCGAACCTTCTTCGTTCAAGAAGTCGTCTTCGTGGGAAGAAATATTCTCTTCTTTGTCCTGATCAAAAGGATCGAATTCCTCTATATTGTCCGATTCTTCCCCGAAGTCGATCGCGTCAGACTCCTCAGTTAAATAATTGTCCAATTCAGAAAAGTCCATTCCCTCGTCGGGAGCGGAATCGCCAGGATTAAAAAAGGAATCATCGGATTCTAAATTAGAAATATTTGATGTAGGTAAATCAACAAAATCCCCTGTGTCTAATAGTTTTTCGATTTCCACATCGACGATAGGATCGGTCAATTCTAGATCTTCCAAACTTGGATTGGAGGAAACAGGATCTGTCTCTTCTGGATGAAAATAAAAATCGTTTTCGAAACTAGACGGATATTCCTCTCCCGAACTAGCGACTAGACTTTCCAAAGGATCGGAATCTATACTCAGATCCTCTAAGCCGTTCAGCTCTGAAGATGATTCGGAAGCGAGCATGGAGTCTATATCGTCGAATTGTAATTCATCTCCACCTGAATTGTCGTCCTTGATCATGTCGTAGTCTTCCGCCATCTTTCTATAGTAACATTATTCTCTCAGTTCGATCGCCTGTCCGTCCAGGATTTCCCGGTCAAGATCCTGTTCTTTTGTCGAAGGTCTTTTAAACCCTCCCGCCATACGAACCAAGTCCTCCAAAGTATCTCCTCTATAAAGGCTATAAACTCCAGGGTTTACGATATTTCCTCGAATCGATGCGGAAATAGGTTCTGGTTCGAATATACTTCGGACTAGATTTCGATTTCTTCTCAAGAAGAAACCGAAACTTAGAAATAAAATCAGTACTACGAAAATACGGATTTTAGTTTTCATAAGTTTTCGTTCCTAATTCTCCATTGTATTCGGAGAAAAGAAAATCTCTGCTACTATTTTCGGAAAAGAGCACCCCCAAAAGTTAGCGGGATGCGACTAAAATTCGGGTTTTTGTTTTTTGGAGGAGAAGATTTTTAGAATCGGATGGAGAAAGTTTTTCTGCTTCGGCTAAAGCCTTTTTTTCGACCTCTACGTCGATGTCTTCTTTGAGAGCGCCGTGGTCGGTAAGAATACTGATGGAATTTTCCTTTACTTCGATAAATCCACCTTCAATAGACAAGACCTTCAATTTCTCTCCCTTGCGGATTTCGAGAATTCCGATTCCCAAGGTTGCGACCAAAGGAGCGTGGTTTGGAAGGATTCCGAAGAATCCTTCGCTGCCCGGAACGACCAAAGAATCCACCTCGCCCTTATAGAGAATTTTCTCAGGGGAAATAACAGATACGTTCAGTTTATTCGCGGCCATTCGCGCTTATCCTTTATAACCTTTCGCTTTTTCAATAGCGTCGTCGATAGAACCCACCATGTAGAACGCTTGCTCAGGAAGGTGATCGTAATTTCCGGAAATCACTTCTTTAAAGGAACGGACTGTGTCCGCGAGTTTTACATATTTTCCAGGAGCTCCGGTAAATACTTCCGCGACGTGGAAAGGCTGAGAAAGGAACTTCTCGATCTTTCTTGCTCTCGCAACGAGAACCTTATCATCCTCGGAAAGTTCGTCCATACCCAAAATCGCGATGATATCTTGAAGATCTTTGTATCTCTGAAGAATTCTCTGAACTTCACGCGCCACAGTGTAGTGCTCTTCTCCAAGAACCTGAGCGTTCATCACGCGGGAAGTGGAATCGAGCGGGTCGACCGCGGGATAAATCCCTTTGTCGGAAATCGCACGGGAAAGAACCGTAGTCGCATCCAAGTGAGCGAATGCATTCGCAGGAGCCGGGTCAGTCAAATCGTCCGCAGGAACGTAAATCGCCTGAACGGAAGTGATCGATCCTTTTTTCGTGGATGTAATCCTTTCTTGAAGCGCACCCATCTCCGTGGAAAGAGTCGGCTGATAACCTACTGCGGACGGCATTCTTCCGAGAAGTGCGGAAACTTCGGAACCCGCTTGAGAGAATCGGAAGATATTGTCCACGAAGAGAAGAACGTCGGTTCCGATCGAATCGCGGAAGTGTTCCGCCATTGTAAGAGCGGATAACGCGACACGAAGACGAGCGCCCGGAGGCTCGTTCATCTGACCATAACAAAGAACGGTTTTATCGATCACCCCGGATTCTTTCATCTCTCTCCAGAGATCATTTCCTTCGCGGGTTCTTTCCCCCACTCCGGCAAATACGGAAAATCCACCGTGTTGTTTTGCGATGTTGTTGATGAGCTCCTGAATGAGAACCGTCTTACCTACTCCGGCACCTCCGAAAAGGCCGGTCTTTCCACCTTTGATATAAGGAGCGAGAAGGTCGATGACCTTGATTCCCGTTTCGAAAACTTCCGTTTTAGAAGTCAGTTCGTCGAACGCGGGAGCTGGTCTGTGGATCGGGCGAGTTTCTTTCACGGTGATCGAAGGACCT
The DNA here is from genome assembly GCF_000306675.2 of Leptospira mayottensis 200901116. Classification (NCBI taxonomy): domain Bacteria; kingdom Pseudomonadati; phylum Spirochaetota; class Leptospiria; order Leptospirales; family Leptospiraceae; genus Leptospira; species Leptospira mayottensis. Next base: position 1,471,620 of record NZ_CP024871.1, on the reverse strand, counting down.
TCATCGATGGTTTTACCGAGAACGTTGAAAATTCTCCCCAACGTCGCGTCGCCTACGGGAACGCTGATTGGTTTACCAGTGTTCACGACTTCTTGTCCGCGGATCAGACCATCCGTGGAAGAAAGAGCAATCGCACGAATCGCCTTTCCTCCGATATGAGTCTGCACTTCCGCGATGAGAATTTCTTTTTTTCCGGAAACGGTCGTCTCGATTTCGAGTGCGTTATAAATTTCGGGAAGTTCTCCGTTTTCGAACTCAACGTCCAAAACGGATCCGATAATCTGCTTGATTTTACCTTTATTCATCCAAGTCGCTCCAATGCCATGTAAATTAGTTCAGTGAATCCGCTCCGGCAACAATCTCGGAAATTTCCTGAGTAATTTTTGCCTGTCTAACGCGGTTGTATCCGCGGGTGAGCAGTTTGATCATTTCAGAAGCCGCGTCTGTCGCGGACTTCATTGCGATTCTTCTTGCGATCTGCTCGGAGCAGTTCGCTTCCAAAATCGCTTTTAAAAATGCGGTTTTTACAACAAGAGGAAGAAGAGATTCGAGTACTTTTTCGGGACTCGGTTCGTAAACCACCAAATCGTTTCCATTTCCTTCTTTAGCGGGTTCGAAAGGGAGCACTCTCGTAACTTCCGGTTTTTGAGACGCAGAAGAATAATAAACTGTGGATACGATCTCGACCGCGTCCACTTCTTCCTTCGCAAACAGTTCTAAAAACAGATTCGCAAATTCTTCCGCTTCTTTGTATCCGGATTTGTCGTCGAGATGAGTGAACGTTTTTTCGGCCTTCTCCCCTGCGAACTTGAAAAAGGAAATTCCTTTCTTACCCACGATAAAGAGTCTAACGTTAATCCCCGCCTTTTTCCATTCTTGAACCTTCGCTTTTGCAAGACGGTTCACGTTGGAGTTGTATCCACCGCAAAGACCGCGGTTCGCGGTGATTACGAGAAGTGCGACGGTTTTTATTTTTTCCGGCCTTCTCAAATACGGACTGTGAACCAATCCGCCGAGAGAAGCCAGAGAAGACACGAGTTCCTTAATCTTGTTGGAAAAAGGATGAGAAGCGTTCACCCGATCGCTGATTTTTTTGGACTTGGCCGTTGAAACCATTTCCATCGTCCGGGTGATCTTTCTCGTGTTCTTTACCGAGGTGATTCTTTTCTTTATTTCCCTTGGAGTTGCCAAAGCAGAACCTCTATCTCAGTGCTTTCTTAAAAATTCTTCGGCGACCTGACTCAGAACTTCGCCGAGTTTTTCTTCGTCGGAGATTTTCTTTTCTTTGCGAATCGCTTCCAAAACTTCGGAATGTTGTTCCTTGATCGTAGTTAAAAGATACTTTCCGTATTGCTGAACTTTCGCGACCGGAATCTTATCCATAAATCCTCTGGTGACCGCAAAAATTTCCACCACCTGTTCTTCCACCGGAAACGGAGAAGAAACGGGCTGCTTGAGCATTTGAACGATTCTGTTTCCACGATCAAGCTGTGCTTGGGTCGCAGGATCGAGTTCGGTTCCGAGCTGAGCAAAAGCTTCCAAGTCGCGGAACTGTGCAAGTTCGAGTTTCATTTTTCCCGCAACTTGTTTCATCGCTTTGATCTGAGCCGCAGATCCTACCCGAGATACCGAAATTCCTACATCTACCGCAGGACGGTTCCCGGATGCGAACAGGTTGGACTGAAGATAAATCTGTCCGTCCGTGATCGAAATCACGTTTGTAGGAATGTATGCGGAAACCTCGCCTTCCTGAGTCTCGATGATCGGAAGCGCGGTCAAAGAACCTGCACCGTATTTGTCATCAAGTTTCGCAGCTCTTTCGAGAAGTCTGGAGTGAAGATAAAATACGTCACCTGGATACGCTTCCCGACCCGGAGGACGACGAAGCAGAAGAGACATCTGACGATACGCAACCGCTTGTTTCGAAAGGTCATCGTAGACTACGAGAGTCGCTTTCTTTTCGTTATACATAAAGTATTCCGCCATACTACATCCGGAATAAGGAGCAATATATTGAAGCGGTGCGGGCTCCGCAGCGGTCGCGGAAACCACGATCGTATATTCGAGTGCACCTTTGTTTCTGAGCATTTCCACAGTAGAAGCCACAGTGGAAGCCTTTTGACCGATCGCTACGTAAACGCAGATTACTCCCGTGCCCTTTTGATTGATGATGGTGTCGAGCGCAATGGAAGTTTTTCCGGTTCCGCGGTCACCGATGATGAGCTCTCTTTGTCCGCGTCCAATCGGTATCATCGCATCGATCGCCTTGATACCGGTTTGCATCGGCTCGCCAACTGGTTGTCTCATCGCGATTCCGGGTGCCGGAGATTCCACGGGTCTTGTCAATTTCGCGTTGATCGGGCCTTTTCCGTCGAGAGGTTCGCCTAACGGGTTTACTACGCGACCGAGAAGTTCGGGACCGACGGGAACTTCGAGAATTCGATTAGTCCTCTTTACGGTAAATCCTTCTTGGATTTCGAGGTAGTTTCCGTAAACGACCACACCCACCGAATTTTCTTCCAGGTTAAACGCCTGTCCGAAAATTCCGTTTTGAAACTCGACCATCTCTCCAGACATCACATTCTTGAGTCCGAATACACGGGCGATCCCGTCTCCGATTTCTAAAACCGTTCCAACTTCCTCAACGCTGAGGTCTTTTTTATAATTTAAAATTTCTTGTTTGAGAACGGACGTAATTTCGTCTGTCTTAATTTTCATAGACGGCTCCAACCGGTAATTTCTTTTCCAACATGGCTTTTTTGATTTCCCCGAGCTGGGAAGCGATGGACTTTTCGATTTTTAAGTCGTTGAATTGTACTACAAATCCGCCCAGAAGAGCTTTATCTTCCGAAACTTCCAGAATGAATTCCGATTTGAATTTTTCAGAAAGGATGGATCCAAGTTTAGTGATTTGAGTAGGTTCTAAAGAAGGATAACTTTTTACTTGTGCACGAACCCTTCCCTTTTTCTTATCTAACTCTACGGTAAACTGTTTTTGAATTTCGGGAAGGTTGATAAATCTTCCTTTGTTTAAAAGTACTCCGAGAAAGTTTAGAGTTACGTCCAAAATTTTTCCCCGGAGATTTTTTCCCAAAGTATTTTCTTTCTCTTCGATCGACACAGTGGGAGAAAGAAAAAAGTTTCTGATCTTTTCCTCTTTGAAAAGAAGCCGAACCAAATCACCGAGTTCTTGTTCCACTTCCTCCGGAGAATTTACAACTCCTAAAAGTGCGGACGCATATATCTTTGAAACACCGGAATCGTTCATTGGTTATGCGCTCAGTTTCCCCAGTTTATTCAACTCGGTTTCGATAAAAGCCTTGTAGTCTTCCGCTCTTAATTGTTTTTCCAAAACCTTCCCTGCAACGGTAATCGTCATTTCTACAAATTGAGTCTGCAGTTGTTCCAGAGCCTTTCCTTTCGCGAGTTCGATTTCTTTCACCGCCTGATCTTTCTGAGCCTTCACTTCCTGGTTGGTTTCTTCCAGTAATTTGTTCTTCAGTTTCAAAGCGTCGGATTTGGCCTCCGCGACGATTGCATTCGCTTCGTCTCTTGCAGAGTCAAGTCTAGCTTCGTAATCCTTCAGGAGAGCTTCCGCCTCCGAACGAAGTTCTGAGGCCTTTTCGATGTCGTTCTGTACGGCCTGAGCTCTTTCATCGAGAGCCTTTAGAATTACATCCCAGGCAAACTTTTTCAGGACTAAGACTACGACCAAAAAGGTAATCAGAGTCCAGACTACTAGACCCGGATTTACATCTAAGAGGCTCAATCCCTTAGCAGCTAAGAGTATCAACTTTTACTTTCCTTTTTCTTCGGTTACTACAGGTGTGGAAGCCTTTGTTTGGTTGGCAACAGTTGCTTTCAGACCTTCGTTCAGAGTTCCCGCCGCTTGGAAAGCGATCACAAGAGCAAACAATGCCGCCCCTTCGATCAACGCAGCGGCGATAATCATTGCGGTTTGAATTTTACCACCCGCTTCTGGTTGTCTTGAAATTCCTTCCGTAGCAGAACCACCAATCCTTCCAATCCCGAGAGCCGCTCCGAGAATTGCGACCCCTGCAGCGATTCCTACGCCGATATATCCTAATCCAAATTCCATATTGCCCAATTGTCTCCTTGTTGATTCAATATTCCTACAATCAATGCCTATGCATGCTTAGTCCTACGAATAAGGAAGTAAGCAGAACGAAAATATACGCTTGGAGAAACGCTACAAAAATCTCCAAAACATAGATGAGTCCTGAACCAATGATCGAAACTGGCACGATTCCCCAAGACTGAAACTGAAAGATAAAACCCATCAACGCGAGAATGATAACGTGTCCCGCAGTCATGTTCGCTAAAAGTCGCACCGTAAGCGCGAATGTTTTTGCCATCGGAGAAACAATGAACTCCAGAGGCCACATGATTAAGTAAAGCGGTAAAGGAACTCCATTTGGAACGGAATGCCAGATGAACTTAGGTCCTTGATAAACAAAACCCGCCGTATAAATGAGGAACATCGTAAGTAGTGCGAGAGTCATCGTAACGGAAATATCACCGGTAACCGTGATCCCGCTCCAGATTTTCGCGACAAAAGGAGCCTCGTGAGATCCATGTCCCCCGTGGGCTGCAATCAACTTTTCGGGAACCGGAGTGATCAGACCGATCTTGGTCGCTGCGATCGCTCCGTATTCTTTTCCGACTACGAGTAACTCTCCAACAGAAGGAACAAGTCCCATCAAATTACAGAATAAAATGAAGAAGAACAAAGTGAAAATGTAATGATAGTAGCCGTGACCGTGTCCGTGCATACTTTCGTCTACGATATCTTTGCGTAAAAAGTTCACGAAAACTTCCACGGTGTTTGCGAAACGGGATTGAACTTTCAGAGGATTCTTTGCAATGATTTTCGCCGCAGGAATAAAGATAATAAAAAGAAGAAAAGCTACGATCCACATCATTGTGACTCGTTTCGTTATGTGCATGTCGAAACCACCGACATAGTGAAAACGTTTCCCGGTTTCGTGATCGGTAAAGATCGAGGAAGTGGAGGAATCAAAATCCGTTTCCCCTTCGAAAACCTTTACCCCACCGATATTAAACGGAAATTCGGCACTGTCCATCAAATGATGAACGATTACTTCGTTCAAATCGAAGACCTTATGTGAAGATTGCTCCGATGCAAATATTTGGATTGGTAAAAGTACGACTAAGAGTGCAAAGAAGATGAACTTTTTTGTCATAAAAGAAGTCTGGTTTAAATACATTTTTTCAAATCAAAAAAGGGGACCGTCTCGAAATACGAACCACCTGCACAGAATTGCAGGATATTCCGGTTTTTTTATTTTATTACATTTCCGGAAGATTCAGCTCGCGAATACAACTATTAGAAAATGGCTGAAATGGGCAATCAAAAAACCGATTATAAAATCAGAACTATCGTTCTGCGAAACTGCAATCCAAACAGCGATTCCGTTACAAAAAAATGAAGCCGCCATTATACCCATTTGAATTCCCACTCCTTTTTCGGAAAATCGAATGATCGTGAAGATTTTGAAAAGGTAAAAAGGAACGAGCAAAAATAAGGCGAGAATACTTCCTGAAAGAAATTTCCTTTCGGGATAAAAAATCTCATAGATCGAAAACAAAACGAGAACCAGGAAACCTAGTCCTAAAAGGTACTTCTTCCAACTCATACTGCGTTCACTTCCTTTGAATTCCAGGAAGAAGCGATCGCAACGGGGGTATATTCAAATTTAGTAAATTCTTTAAAATTCAGTATGAGTTCCTACTTTTTGTAATGGCCCCGAATTCGTATGAGCTCCTACAATTTGTGGCTGGTCAGTCGGTTCGTATGTATGAATGTATTCTTTTTCAGCGAGTCTTCGTTCTTGGCCGAAAGACTGTTCAATTTTGAGGAATCTCCGCCGATACCGCGCTGCAATTCTCTAAGTTTTTCGGAAATTCGGTCGAGTTTTGGATGAGAATTCAAGACGAATTTGAAATCAGAGAAGAAAGAAGCAAAATCTCCGCAGAATTAAAAGAAATCAGAACTTACAAAGAATTACTCGGAGCGTAATTCAAAAAAACGTCGACCAGAATTCCACGCTTTATTTTATTCTTTTTGAATATAGTCCTCAAGGCACCGAGAAATATAAGAATTAAAATTCAACGCACTTTTAACGAGAATATAATTTCGCATAGATTCTTGTATGGAAACAAACCTACAGCTCTCAAATAAAAACAGACAAGATACGACGATCACAAATCGAAGGAAGAACGATTTCCGGATATTCAATTTAAAACTCATGTTTTAACTCTCGAAAGAAATACTTCACTATTGTCCATTGGACAAGATCGCGCAAACCATTCGTTGAAAGTTGTCGAAAACGATGTTTTAAAAAACGGCCCCCACTCCAATTTTTCCGCCATAATCGTAGCCTACAATTTCCCCAGTATAATAACGACCAAAACCCATAAAGTGAACGTAAACCGCTCCCGATTGAAAACGCCATCCGAAGTTGATTCCGAACCGACCTATACCCGATCCCCCTCCCGCAGTCAGATATAAATTGGGAAATGTTCCGCTTTCGTTTCTATTGCTATACAAAGAATTACTTCCTCTTATACCTAACTTT
>NZ_CP024871.1:1437500-1462500 GCF_000306675.2 Leptospira mayottensis 200901116 | reverse complement strand
TCAGAAAAATCGCAGAAACCATTGGTCCGGATCTTATCAATTCGAGGCATGTGGTAGCGAATGCTCAGGATTCTTTGAAAAAAAATCCGGAAGAAGTAGCCGAGGCAATGTTATTTTTTGAGATTGAGCTGTACGATCTTTTTTCCGTTTTAAAACCCGAAAAGGCGTTCTCCTATAAAAACAGAATGGAAATGAACAGAGAAAGAATCGGAGCCAGAAAGGTACTATATTCTATTCGGTAAGAATGGCTAAAGATACCAGAGATCTAATTCTCAAAACCTCTCTCAAACTTTTTTCAGAACAAGGCTATCACGGAACTACGATGAGACAGGTCGCTTCGAAAGCGGATATGTCACTCGGACTCGCGTATCGTTATTTCGATTCGAAAGAAGCAATCCTTGAAGGAATCATAGAATCGCATGATAAAATCCTAAAACGTTATATAACAGACGAAGTTGTCTCGAATCCGAGTCGGGAAGATCTGATTTTGAACGTTTCCGAAAGCATCATTACCCTTGTTAAGGAAAACGAGGATTATCTCAGGCTCTATTGGAATCTTATGCTTCAACCCAAGATTCATAGATTGAAGCGTAGAAATATTCGTCTCGTGAATATGATCTTTTTTGAAACTTCCAAAAAAACGATCCGCTCCATTAAACCGAATTACACAGAATTCGAAATTAAAAATTTAGCCTCCACTACGATCGGTTATATGATCAATTATCTCACAAACAAAAAAGAATTTTCACTCGACGACTTTCGCAACTACCTCGTCCACACTCTAAAAAATACATAACGAGCGATCCATAGAGAGCGAGTTAGCCGTAGATAGCGAAAGCATTACCGAGCGACCGTAGAAGCGAGGTTGAGTTAATCGAAGGTTCTTAGCGTAGCTAAGATGAGCGATCCATAGAGAGCCGGAGCGTCGTGAGTGGCTCTCATGCAAAGCGTGAGAAATTGAGCGATCCGTTTTTTTATTCTTCTTATGCTATGCTTTTGCCCCGTAACTACGAGAAATGAATTTTCCTAAATCATCGCTATCATACGGCTTATTCTTTTAGGGATTTTCGATTTTAATATGGGCGTTGCCGCTATCGCGGGCCGGGCTTCTCCCCTCCGGTCAAATTATTGTATTGGACCTTTTGTCACTTTTACCCAATAACTTTGACCTCGCATCGATCCTTAGCCCGGATTCTTCCAGGACTCATATACGATATAACAGAATACCGAATATTTTGTCTGTAAACCGGGTTTTATTGTTCCCCAATCACCCATTAGATAATTTCCTTGCCAGACATTCTTTTTGAAATAGTTTCAACCGTCGGAGACTCTTTCATTGAAACAAATCTTATTCACTGAATTCTTTCTGGAAGAGAATCGAGAGAAATCGGTAGCAAAACCTTGTCAAATACTTCTGGAAACCGGAGACAAACCTCCAGAGTTCTCCGAACTGGAATGGCTTTGCACCAAAGGTTTAGTCTGGATTGATCTGGATTCAACGGAAGGAGAAGATATGGATTTTCTGGCAAGAGGATGCAATTTCCATCCGCTTGCGATAGAGGATTGTATCAATAAAAATCAAAGACCAAAATTGGACGAATACGAATCGTATCTATTTATCGTTCTCCATAGATTTGAATACAATACGGAAAAAAAGATCCTAAAAAATAATGAGATTCATATTTTTTTCAACGAAAAATTTGTAGTCACTGTCCATCAAAAGGGAGAGCCGTCAATCGAACAACTCAAAGCACGTTGTATGACACAGGGAAATCCACTTTCCAGAGGAACCGATCAGATTCTTTACATGCTTTTCGATCAGACGGTAGATTCCAACTTTCCGATCTTGGATAAGATTAGCGAAGAAATCGTTCGGATCGAATCGCAGATACTCGTAAATCAAGACACTCAGCAGACCATCGCCGGAATTCTCTTTCTCAAACGAAATTTAACTCGGATTCGAAGAATTCTTTCTCCTCAAAGGGAAATCGTCAACAGCTTGATCCGAAGAGATAACAGTTTTCTAAGTCCAAAAATTCAGATTTATTTTCGGGACGTTTACGATCATTTGAGTCGGATCTATGAAACGATCGACATGGATCGGGACCTTCTTGGAAACACTATGGATGCGTATTTTTCAGTAATTTCACAAAGAACTAACGATATTGTTAAGCGACTTACTCTGATTAGTTTGATCTTTATGCCACTCACTTTTCTAACCGGTTTTTTCGGGATGAACTTTACTACAATTCCCTACGCAAACGCCCCATTGTTGTATATTACGATCGGACTAATGTCTCTCATCCCTATCAGTATGATCTTTTGGTTTCGAAAAAAACACTGGTTCAAAGACTAATTCTTTCATCTTCGAAAGTTCCTGTGTTTCGGAAATCAAATCCGAAAAATTTGATTTTTTAGTCGCAGATTTGTCCTTTTCGGCAAAATGCAGATGCTCACTCATAGTACAAAATTTTTTTTATACATGTGGGAATTCATCCGAAATCCAAAAAATCGACCTGTGAGGATTTGTAATTTTGAAATATATCTTAAATTTAAAATATACTAAATCCATAGGAATGCAAAACACTTCTCTAAACGAGAATTAACTGTCACCAAATTACCGATATTTATTGTAAGTTATCTGAAAAAACATTTCACCTACTTTCGAAAAACCGTTATATAATGTTGAAATCTATTTTTGAGATGACTTATAATCACGTTGTCAATTTCAAAAAAATACAAAACCGATCGAACGTTGGTTCGATTCTACCAATTTATCTGCAAATATACTCGGAACTTTTTTGGGATGTAGGAACTACCACATTTTAGAAGTCTGTATCCAAGGTTTTACGGCGAATCATATAAATACAATCGGCGGAAATCAGAGTGGGCTTGAGCGCGCTCACGATAAGGCTCTGGGTCAAACGACCATTTTATAAAGAAAGAATCGCAGAAAAAATTGACGAAATGAATTCTTTCCTTCTTAGTAAACGGTTCAGGGAAAACATGAGAATATTTCGAATTTATGTAATTCTGTTACTGACCTTCCTTTCGGTCCGAACCGCCTATGCGGAACAAATTGTAACCACAAAAAAAGACGAACCGGATTCCTATTATGGTTTGGACGTTAAGGCGGTGATTTCTCCTTCCTACGGGATGAGGATTCGGGACGGAGCCTCCGGAATTTCCAACTCGAATCCAAACGATAGGACCGGATTTTCCACTCCTTGGACTCTTCTTATGATTTCAAAAACGTTCGAGGAAATCGGAATCCAAACAGAACTCTGGGGAGAATTAATCCGGAATAACCAGCTAACATCGGATACACGAGTAGATACAGGCACCAAACAAAACCCTTACGTTCTGAATGTTCGCAGGGCTAATATTAAAAAAAACTGGAATACTTCTTCCTGGGGTAATTATACCTTAGGCTTTGGAATTCAAGAACTTCCTCATACTTATACCCAATGGAGCAACTACTGGAGATGGAGATATATCGACCGAGGTCCTCTGGAAGCCCTCGGTTTTGCATCCCAACCCGCAGATATCGGACTCAATGCGGTTGGCAACTGGTCTATTATCAGCTCCCAGCTGATGGTTAGTAACGGAGAAGGTTATAGAGAGACACAAAACACCAACTCTGCGGGTCTAGACGTTTCCTCCAGGTTTTCCATAGAACCAGAGTTAGGCGAAAATGGAAAATTGGGTTTTCATCTTTTCTACAGAAGAGAAAACGCATTCGGTTCGGGAGGAAACGAATGTTTCGAAGGAAAAACAACATGTCTTCCAAATGACCTGAATCCGATAACCGCTCTGTCGAGACAGACCAAAAGTTTACAATCAGACACGATGGGTTTAGAAAGCAACCTTATCTGGAATGGCCCCATACAATGGAATTTAGGCTTGGGAGGTTTTTTCAAAAAACAAAACAGCGGAGAAATCCGGGATCGTTTACAACCGTTTACCGCTCCGGTTGCCTTTGGCAAGGACGGTTTCGGAAAAGCTTTGTATGCCTGGCTTTCCATTGGAATCGGCAGTTTTCACCTTTTAGGAAGAATAGAACGAGGCACCGGAAACAACGGTGTGGTCAGCGTTACGGATACAATTCAAAGGGAATTTTTGCCTGGGCTTTCGACCTCAAACGTAAATCTTCCGACACAAATCCAAAACATTCTCCCCGAAACTAAAGCAAACGGGTATTCAAGCAAAAGCTCGTTTCGAAGGATCAGCGTGTTTTTCGAATGGATCATCAATTCCCGCTTTAGAATGGCGATCGGTTACATTGAAAACAAAAACTACGACAAAAACGGTATCGGACAAAGAGTCTATATCGATCAGCTCGGAAACGAAAGAACGGAAAAAGAATATTTAGGTCAATGGAACGGAACCGGCAACCTCGGAATCGTTTCCTATTCCGCATTGGATAGACAAATACTTTTGAGAACCACAATAGAGTTTTAAATTAGGAGATTATTATGAATCACAAGGTAAAGATCGTATTGATCGCACTTTCCCTTTCGATAACGGGAAGTTCAATCGTACTTCTAAGTCAGGAATCGAAAACGGGAAACGCCAAAGTAAGTTTTTTATTAGGAAAGGCTCACGTTCAAAAACCTGGTAAAAACTCTTGGGAGCCTTTGAAGTCGAACGATTTAGTGTACGAAGGAGATCTAATCTCCACGGGTAACGGTTCGAGAATTACGGTTCTTTATAGGGGTTCCGAATTTAAGATCCAGCAAAATAGTAAAATCAGACTCGCAAGTCTTCACGGAGAATCCCAAAACGGCAGACTTGAAATTGATCAAGGCTTCGCATGGTTTAAAATTGTAAATCTTAAAGGAAAAAAATTCGATGTTGCAACTTCAAATTCAACGGCGGGAGTTCGAGGCACTTCGTTTTCAGTTTTGTACGACCCGAAAACAAAAGACTCTTCTTTTTGTACTTGCGAAGGTAAGGTAACCATTTCCGATTCGAATGGAAAGGAAATTCTTCAGGAAAAAGGAAAAGGAACGATCGTTTTTTCACAAGATCCGGAAATGAAAAAAGTAGAATATGAAGGAATCATAAAAAAGTTAAAAACCCTTCCAGGCTTTGAAGCAAGATTGAAAAAAAATCTTTCTTTGAAAAACTGTCTTTCTTGTCACACTCCGGAAGGTTGGGCTCCTTCCGAGGATTTTTTAAAGGACGAAACATACGGCAAACAATAAAACAATAAGCTCGTTTGAGAATCACTTGACACTCGTTGAGATTTCTACGAAACATACCTTTTCAAAAAAGGAGTTTTTATGCACCCGGAATTACATATCAATTACCTGGCGGTTTTGGTCGCAGTGGTTGTACATTTTATCATCGGTTCTGCTTGGTACGGACCGATCTTCGGAAAGGCTTGGATGAAAGAAATGGGAATTCCTATAGACGTTAAACCGAGCACAAAGGATATGCTTAAGCCCATGGGGTTAATGGTAATCGGCTCTTTTTTAACCGCATACGTTCTGTTCTATACAACGAACGTTTGGAGAGCTTCCTCTTGGCACGCGGGAGAGGACAGTCCAGCATACGTCTACGGATTCTTTTCGGGAATTTATACTTGGCTCGGTTTCTATCTACCTTTGCTTCTCAATAGTGTCGCTTTTGAAGGTAGATCCTGGAAACTTTTTTTCATCAATGCTGGATACAACTTAATCTCTCTTCAAGCCATAGCGATGATTCTTTCGTATTGGAGATGATGCCATCCACCTTGACGTTTTGTTTCTAAAAAACCTTTTTCTAACTTTGGAGCAGAAACAAAAAAGCCGGTCTTTTATATTTAGAAGGCCGGCTTTTTTTCAATTCGGAATTGATCAGATTGCTTTTTGAGGAGCGTATTTTCTCTTATAGATCGCGTAACCGATCCCTCCTAAGAGTAAAATCAGCCAAATATACCAGAATTTAATAAGAAGAATGGTGATCGCAGTGATGATAAAAGCAACGATTCCGAGAACCACTTTGATCAATCCTCCTCCCAGATCTCCCACAAAAGGAATAAAGCTCAAAAGAGAAGTTAAAGGCCCAGCCATCAATGTGAAACTAGAAAACATCGCGATAAATCCAATAAATCTTCCAACCCATTTCATCGTATTATCGTCGGATTTAATATCCGCTATCGTTTCCGCAAAATCTCCCACGCTCGCATTCAAAAATTTATTTCCTTCTGCAGAAGTGAAATGCGCTACTATATTCCCTTTTATATCTCCGATAAAAGTCATGTCTTTTTCTGGAATCGGAGTTACGGAGACCTCCACTCTTTCGCAACCTTCTTTTTCAGATTCAGCGCAAGGTTTAGAACTATAAAGATACCCCTCACTGTAAACGAAACCGTTGGAAAAAATTTCGTTTTCGTTTGCGCCTCTGGAAGAAACCTGAGAAGTAAAATCCACTTCCTCAAGGTTTACAGAATAATTTTTACCATCCGAAAAAATCCTAGCACCGGATGCAGAATCGGATTGATCCTTTACGGACTGTCTATGATACGGCTTTGTACGACATCCGGAAAGTTTAAAGTTGGATGGATTTTCAGGTGAAGAAGTCCATTTTAACACGCAGTTTCTAACTTCTTTTTTATTACTCCCAGAACCCTCCGTCTTTACTTCCTCATCCCAAGCATAAACTTCGGAACTCACGGAATAAGAAATGTAAGAGCCGCTCTTTACGAATCGTCCGCCAAGAGGATTCGCTTTGAGAATTCCCGTAACGTACGAAGGCTGATTATCCTTCGCTTGTCCTACGGGAACCGCGTTTTTCAAAGCGGCGCTCGCCTGTTCGCAAGTCTCCACATTGTAGATAATGATAAACGACACAGGTAATAAAACGATTCCTGTAAGAATACTCTTGAAGGAATTCCCCATCTGGGATAAAAAACCTACACTCTCCGTCGAGGACATTCCGTCCGGACTTTCAAACGCCATTGACTTTCTCCTTTTGTTTTTGATGGAAACTTTGCCACTTTGTTTTCCCGTAAAAATTGGAATTCGATTTCAGGGAAATGTTGTAAGCCGTAAAAATTTCCAAGAAAATCAAAGGATTGTAAATAACTTTTTGTTTATCAATTTACAAATGCGGAAAATTTCAGTCATACAATCCGAAAGCCGAACTTTCAGAGTCGCATTAAAATCGAATTTCTTTGTAAATATTTTAGAATCATTTTCGATGAAATGTAAGTGCTCAAAAGAGATGTGAGCCGTTTTTTTTGGAAGAAATTAAAAATCAAAAATGAATTTTGGATAAAATCCGCATGTCCTTATCCGTCTTCTTGTTACTGCCCTTTTTTATATTTTATCTTCCGGTTCAATATTGGATCGGAAGTAAAGGAATCGGTGGACTCGTCTTAACGGGAATCCTTCTCTGTGCTCTAATTCTCTTTTGGATTCAAAAACGATGGAAAAAAGAGTCGTTTTCAGCCTTGATTCTTTCCCCCGGCATTCTCATCTTGTATTGGTCTCTGTTCGTTTTTACAGAAGGAATTTTTTACACAACTACCGCATTAGACTCCTTTTTCTTAGGCGATTTCGACTATACGGCCCAGACGAGAATGATCGTCCCTACGATCGACGGAAAATTTTTTCAGACTCAATATTACGGTCCGGATGAGAATGCAAACTTTCTCTCTCATCACATGACGCCGGGAATCTTACTTTTGACTCCCTTCCCGATTTTGTTCGGCTCAAAACTCGGATTCGGAATCGGGATATTTTTTTTCGCTTCGATCACAATTCCACTTTTATACTACTATTTAAGAACCTGTTCTGTTTCCGAAGAACTTTCCCTTTGTGCTTCCCTTCTTTGGTCGGGCTCATCCAGCTTTTATCGATTAAACCATTCGTTACACTTCGAAGTTTTGGTCCCATTTCTCTGTCTATGCCTACTTATTGGAATTCAAAGACAAAAATTTTGGATTATCTCCATAAGCCTATGTTTCTTTTTGGGGATCAAAGAAGACCTTTCAATCTACTTAGCGGCGCTCTCAATTGCCCTAATTCCGGCCGATAAAAAAAGAAATAAAGAATGGATTTTCGTTTTTAGTATATGCATTTTATATTATTTTGCTATATTTCCAATCTTAAACGAATGGGCAGGGATATCCGCGGAAAGAAATTGGAAAGAATACTGGGGCAATGAAAACAAAAATCCTATTTCTATCTTTCTAAATTATATTCAAAATCCAGAAAACAGATCTCAATATTGGAAGGGAATCCGGGATCTAAGTTTGGAATGGGGATTCTGGAATCTGACCGGAGGTTGGATCTTATTTCCGTTTTTCGGTTTGTATTCTGTATTTCGATTATCAATTCATCCTTGGGTCAGAGATTTGTATAGTTATTACGTTTACCCTCTTATTCCGTTTTTGATTCTATTTCTGAAAACGGGAGCGATCTGGATCCAAGATCGAACCGACAAATCCAAAACAAAATTTCTATCATCCGTTTCGAAAGAAAAAAAACTCATTTTCATTTTAGTCCTCACCTTTTCCGCCTCGATCCATAGAAACTCCAAAGAATCAGAATATCCGATCGTACTCTCACCTAAGCCAGATCGAACGAACGAGTTAAAAGATGTTTTAAAACAAATCCCCGTCGGAAGTTCCGTTTCCGCCGGATTCCACCTTTCCCCTTTTGTCTCTTTAAAAAATCCGGTGTATCCAATCCGAGAAGATAGAGAATGGAAAAAATGGATACTTTTGGATCAAGAGTACAATTCTCCTTACTTGAGTTCAGCGAAAATTTTGGAGCGAGTCGACGCGGACGTGCTTAAAGGAAAATTACATTGGGTCCGGAAGACAAACCGTTTTGGTCTATTGCGTTTGAACACAAAACCTTAAAAACGTATTTTAGTTCGGACCAGGCTTAAAGCATAATTTCAAAAACTTATTCGATAGAACCGACTTATCTTCTTTGAACTCGAAACAACCTCAAAGAAAATTTTAATCACACCAGAACGACTTCTTAAAACAAAGAAAAAGTCTTTTGAAATAGATTTCAAAATAGTTATAGTTTGAATTTTATTTGCGCAGAACATTTCATGCGATCAATCATTTGCAGTATTCTGCCAATCGATCCTTGGCACTCGCATATCCTAAGCCTAAAGATTTTCGAAAATCCTTACATGCCAATGGAATCTTCTTTAAGAAAACATACGCAAGCCCCCTATTATGAAACGCGACCTCGTCGTTCGGATTGAGTTGCAAAACCATCGTATAACTCGCAACCGAATCTGAATATCTTCCCAAACCGTACTGAGCATAAGCCAATTCAAAAAAAGCGTAAACGTTTCTTTTATCCAGATTTACGGCTTTCGAGGAGTCTTTAAAACCTTCGTCGTAATTCTCGTTATGGTTTTCACAACGCGCCTTGTGACCGTAAAGTTCCGAGTTGTTCTTTTCGCCAAGTTCAATTGCTTTCTGAAAATCTTCGACTGCTTGAGCACAGTTATCGAGTATTTCGTTGCCATAACCTTTATAGAGAAAGACGGAAGCCTTATTTGGATCAATTTCCGCTGCTTTTTCGAAATCTTTCACTGCCTCACCATATTGTTTCAAAGTATATTTTGCCAAACCTCGATTGTAATAACCGGAGGCATCTCCCGGAACCAATTCCAAATATTTAGAATACTCTTTTATCGCTTTGAGATAATCGCCCTTTTCATTTGTGCGATAAGCCCTGTTAAAAATCTCGCTGGGATCTTCTCCGTTATCATTCGTAGCCGATGCGGTCGTATTCGAGTTGGAAGATTCAGAAGATTCCAGACTTGTTTTGCTTTCCCGGATAGCGGCTAAAATTTCACTTAAGATTTCTTGAATCCACGAAGGTTGTGCGATCGCGGAAGGATCGTTTTTATCCGTATCTTGAAAGTTGGAAAAGAAAATGCTTAGAATACAGATCAAAATCCCTATCATTAGAAAATAACGAAGAACTCTATTAACCATCAGGTAAGAGAAACCAAATTCTTTTAAAATTCAACTTTTTATTGAATGAAAAATTTCCGAAATCCCCATTTTTTCTTTCTTTAGAAAGAAAATCCTAAACATCCACAATTATGGAGGCATCTCATTTTTTTGTGATAAGAACAAAGATCATTCTTTAGGAAGAAATATATGGAATATAGTTTTACCGGATTCAGATTCGAGTTCAATTCTTCCTTGGTGTTTTTTTACGATCCTCCGAGAAATGTCCAAACCCAAGCCGCTTCCTTCTCCTGGACCTTTCGTCGTAAAAAAAGGATCGAAGATCCTTTCCCTCACTTCCTGAGGAATCCCAGGACCGTTATCTTCTATTGAGACCCGGACTTCGTCTTTTCGATCTTGAATTGAAATTCGGATCTTTCCTTTAAAACGCATCGCTTGCAAAGAATTGTATATTAGATTTGTCCATACTTGAACGAGATCGTCTGGATACGCGGCAATCAAAGGACGAATCGGAAAATCCAACTCCACATCCACCCCACCTTTGATTTTATTATGATAGATCGTCAAAACGGTTTCTATGTTTTCCACAAGATCAATAATAACTTTTTTTCTGTTTTCTTCCGTATCGATATGAGCGTAAGTTTTCAAGGCGTAAACGATTTTAGACGTCCTATCCACGGCCAATCGAATCAGAAGAATATTCCGATAAGCGTGAATTTCCTCCAGTGCAAACTTAACCAAAGGATAAGATTTAGGATTCGAAAATAAGGAAGGGAATTCCTGCAACGCTGAAGAAAGTCCGTTGTCCAAAAGCCGATCCGCGATATCGTGGGCATTTTCATAACCGAACTCAACCAATTTCGTCTTAATGGAATTCAAAACGATTCTTTTGTTTTCTCTGGAAAGAATACCTTCCTTACTGTCGATTCCTTTTCGAATCAATTCGGAAAGATTATGAATGAATTCGGAATCCACAGAAGTGAACTCATAACCCAACTTTTCCATCTTCTCCGCAGATGAACTCAAGTAGGCCTTCAATTCTCCGCTGAACGCAGCGATGGCACCTAATGGATTATTGATTTCGTGCGCAATTCCCGCAACGAGTTGTCCGAGCGCGGCCATCTTTTCGGAAAGGATCAATTGATCCTGTGTTCTTTGTAAATTCTCAAGAGCGTATGCTAGTTCGGAAGTTCTTATTTTTACTGCCCTTTCCAATTCTTCCTTGGCTTCTTTTCTTTCCGCATTCAATAGAAGTTGTGTAACCTGCTCCGCAACGGTAACTACAAATTGTTTTTCGTATCCTTTCCATCTTCTTAGATTACCTCTATGTTCAAGACAAATGACTCCTTTGATTTTTCCTCGGAGAAAAAAAGGTGCGTCGAGTAAAGAACTGATTCCGTGTGGAACGCTGTAAGTCGATGTAAGTTCTGCGGTTCGAGGATCGTTGATTACATCCATCGCGTCTACAAATCTATCCCTTTGGATTGCTTCATAATAATTCGGATAAGAAGACATATCCAATTCCATTCTTTTCATATATGTTTGTTCTCTCCGATCCCAACCTGCAAAAAGAGTCCAAAGACTCGGATTCTCCTTATGAAAAATCCAAATAGCCACCCGATCGCAGTTCGCCACTTCGGAAACCATCAGAGTTATTTTTTTCATACCCGATTCCAAATTTCCGGAAGCAAATTCGGAATCGGTAGCCATCTCCATAAGCGCCTGTGCATGTAAGGCGATTCTTCTCGTTTGTTCCTCCCTTTCCCTCAAAGCGAGTTTTTGTTGAGTGATGTCTCGTGTGATCGCGATCACGATAGAGGAATCTCCAATCTTAACTCGTCTCGCGGAAAACAAAGTATCCACAACTTCGCCGCTTTTCCTTTTAAATTGGGCTTCGTAGTCCCGGACGATACCATCTTCCCTTAAGATTGCAACCACTTTGGCCCTCTCTTTGTCGTCGTTCCAAACTCCCAGTTCCATGGGTATCCTGCCGATCGTTTCCTCTTTGGAATACTGTAACATTTCCGAAAAGCGCTCGTTTACTTGAATATACTTTTCGTTTTGAAGATCGTTGATTGTGATCGTGTCCGGATTCATTTCAAAGATCATCTCGAAAAGATCCTTACTCTCCTGCATCCTTGCAAAATACTCATTCCTTTCGGACTCCATAATCTTCTTGTCCGTAACATCGATAAGAAGAGAAAGCAACATCGACTTTCCGTCCAATTGAAAGACTCTGTTTCCGGAAATTACGTGCTTGCGAATTCCATCCGAACTTTGAATCGTAACTTCAAGACTTCCGGTCCAATCTTTTTCTTCTAATTTTCCTTTGAAATGCTCACGATCAATCGAAGATCCCCAAATTCCAAGTTCTATGGACGATTTGCCGATAATCTGTTCTTTTGTATAGCCGACGAGATCACAATAAGATTGATTTACTTGACGATAGATCCCTGTTTCCAAGTCGGAAAGTGACACGGCGGCCGGAGTAAGCTGAAAGAGTTTTTCAAAAAGATCTTTACTGAGACGAAGTTCTTCATCGAGTTTTCTTTTTTCTTCTTCCGACTTTTTCTTTTCACTGATATCCGTCGCAAGAGAAATAACCTGTTTTCTTCCGTTAATTTCGATGATTCTCGCCGAGTAGAGGATTGGTATAATTTTTCCGTCCGAAGCGAGATAAATGGACTCATAATTTTTTACTTCTCCCGTTTTGGAAAGCGCCTCATAAACCTCTTCCCTGAAATTCCCGGACTTATCCCAGATATGAATTTCAGGAGTCGTTTTTCCGATCACTTCTTCTCGGGTGCGTTTTGCCATTTCCAAAAATCTTTGGTTTACATCGACGATCGTACGATCCTCCCAATCGGTTAGAACGAGTGCAGAAGGGACTAATTGAAATAATTTCTGAAAGAGATCCTTGCTCTTTTCAAGTTCCTTTGCAAGGTTTTGTAAATCGAGAGCGGATTCTTTCAACTCGGAAATATCGTGACCGATCGAGAGAATTTTCTTTTCTCCTTTCGATTCTATGTATCTAGAAGAAAATAAAATTGTTTTTATTTTCTTCTCGTATGTTTGAAGTTTGACCTCTAAATTTTGAACAACTCCATCCTCGTTTAATTTTTGAAGAATTTTTTCCCGATCAAATAAATTGTAATAAAGACTGAGTTCGGCGGGCGTTTTGTCTAAAACCTCTTCTCTCGTTTTACCTAAATGTTCCAAAAAGAGATCGTTTACATCTATATACCGCCCATCAATTCTTGATAACGTGATTGCAGAAGGATTCAGACGAAAAATTTGATCGAGAATTTCTTCCTTTTCACGGACCTCGTCGAGTAACCTTTGTTTTTCCCTTTCTTCTTTGATCCTGTCAGTTATCGGTACGGTGATACTCAAAAATGCAATTTTTCCTTTGTATTCGATTTGTTGCGCGGAAAAAAGCCCCCAAAATTCGGTGCCCTTAGTAGTTCGAAATGGTGTTTCTATACTATCCACAAAACCGTCACGTCTCATGATCGTGAAAATGTTTTCCCTAACCTCAGGTGAAAACCAAATCCCGAGTTCAGTCATAGTTTTTCCGATCAGTTTATCCAAATCGAATTCGATTTGTTCGGCGAACTTGCGGTTCACTTCCAAAAGTTTTCCGGTATCGATTTCGGAAATCGCCATCGGAAAAGGATTCAAAACAAAAATCCTCTGAAGCGCTTCCCAACCTTCTTTGATCTCATCGCAAAATTTTTTACGAACTTCTTCATTTTGCTTTTGTTCCGAGATATCTCTGATAATTCCCCAAATTGCAGTCGGATTTTTAGACTCGTCTCGGATAACGTATGCTTTTACGGAAATTGGGATGATTTTACCGCTCTTACAAGAGTAATTCCTTTCAAACTCCTGAGAATAACCGGAAGCGAAAAGATCCTCCTCAAAATCTTTTCTATCGACCACATCCCAACTTGCAGGGACCAATGACCAAAAGTTATCTTTTCGAAGTTCTTCGAGAGAATAACCTGTTAGAATCTGAAAAGCTGAATTGGCTTCTAAAAAAGAGCCGTTCAAATTTGCAATGGCAATTCCATCTCGATTGGTTTCGAAAATCTGTCGAAAGAATTCTGAGTTGAGTAGATTGGAATCCAAAGCTTTCATGAGTGGGATCTAGTAAATCTTAAAGAGTCCTTTGAAAAGGAAAAATCATTTTACTTTAGAATCTTAAATTTTTCGAGTCTTAACGAGAACTATTTCAAAAAACTGATGGTTCGATTAAAATTTCGCTTCATGATAAAATATAATTTTTTGAGAATAATTCTAATCAAAAATCGTTTGTACCAAAATTTGAAGAGAACTTTGCGAGTAGTTTGTATATAAATTCAAACTTTTCGAACATTCAAAAATCGTATGAGTTTCCACATTTTGATCAGGGCTCAGACTTACTTTGCAAAGAACCTGTTGATCTCGCTTCCTAAACGCCGATCCGTAAAAGAGACGTTCACTGAGTTCAGACGATTGATAGGAATAATTAACTTACTACAGAACCGTTGTTTTCTTGAATCACGTGGCCGTCTTCAAGAATCATACGGATCAAACGTGTCATTTCCACAGAATATTCCACATTCAAGTGTTTCGTCACACCCTCACAAAATCCGTTGATGATCAGAAGTTTTGCATCATCTTCCGACAAACCTCTGGATTGGAGATAAAAAAGTTGATCTTCGTCGATTCTGGAAACGGTAGCCTCATAATTTAAGGCTCCATTTTGGCCGGAAACGTCATTATAAGGATAGGCGTGAGACTGAGAACGATCGTCCATCATCAGACCGTCACATTTCACATGAGAATAAGAATTCTCCGATCCGGAGGTGAACTTAACAAGTCCCCTATAGGAATTGATTCCTCCATCGAGAGAAACACCTTTTGCTAATATATTACTTCGAGTATTTTTACCGACATGAATGATTCTCGCCCCGGTATCTTGGATCTGCCCACCTCCCGCAAATGCAAGAGAAAGGACATCTCCCGTGGAATGATCCCCTTGAAGGACGATTCCAGGGTATTTGATCGTATTCGCACCGATATTCACATCAGTCCAAGTGATATGTCCTCTTTCATGGCATAATCCGCGTTTGACGGTCCAGTTGTACATATTCTTCTTCCAATTTTGGATCGTTGTATAAAAGATCTTCGCGTTTTTATGAGCGATAAGCTCTACAACCGCAGTGTGAAAATTGGTACCTTTATCCTGAACCGAAGAACAACCTTCGGAATATTCGATCTCCGCACCTTCGTCCGCAATTAAAAGAGTCCTTTCGTACTGACCCGAAGAAGCCGCAGTCACTTTAAAATATGCTTGAAGAGGCATCGGAGTTTTTACTCCTTTAGGAACAAAAGCGAAAGAACCGCCAGAAAAAACACAACTGTTCAAAGCGGAAAACTTGTTATCTCCCACACTCACAACCGTCCCGAGATACTTTCTTACGATGTCGGGATATTCGCGGATCGCAGTATCTATGTCACAGAAAAGAATCCCGAGCTCGGTTAATTCTTTTTTAACATTAGCGTAAACAGTTTCGGAATCGTTCATCGCTTCAATTCCGGCGAGATACTTACGTTCGTGTTCCGGAATTCCAAGACGTTCAAAGGATTTAAGAACCTCCGGATCCACTTCATCCCAGGATTTTTTTTTCTGCTGATTGGAACCTATATAGTGCGTATAAGAATCGATGTCCACGTTGAAATTGGGAAAAAATCCCCAAGTCGGCATTGGTTTTTGTTCATAAATTTCAAAAGCTTTAAGACGAAATTCAGTGAGCCAACCAGGTTCATTTTTGATATGAGAAATGGATTCTACGACTTTGCGCGTAAGGCCTTTCGGGAAATTATCAGGACGGTAATAACGATTTTCGTAAATGGATTCTTTTTCCAGGACTTGTTCCACTTTCCATTGCCTCCGGAAATTAGACTCTTGGGAAAAGGAAAATCCCAAAAGAAACAGGAGCCAGATGACTATCCATTTCAGGAATAGCCATTGATCTTACACCGCTTACCTTTTTGCATCTCACTTTATGGACCGCTTAAGGTAACTTTAACATCTTACTCCCTATAAATGCGGGTTTGCTACGCAAAAAGCCAATACAAACCTTACTCTCTGCGGATCATACTCTGTTACTGTGGCGATTTCACTTCCCAAACGCCGACCCGTAGAGAGGCGTTTACAGAGTTCAGATGCTCGATATGTCATCATCCGCAGACTCGCATCTGCGGACAGAAAAAAATCAATTCACCGCTGAGAAGTAATCCTTAGATTTTTCCGGATCCGCTTTCATCGTTTTCTTTCCCTCATCCCAATTTGCCGGGCAAACTTCGCCGTGTTTTTCAACAAATTGGAATGCTTTGATCAATCGGATCGCTTCGTCAATATTACGTCCCACGGGAAGATCATTGATAGTCGCCTGACGAATCAGACCGGCTGGATCGATGATAAAAGTTCCTCTTAAAGCCACTCCACCATCCGTTAAAACATTGTAATCCCTGGAAATGGATTTAGTAAGATCCGCAATCAGAGGGTATTTGATGTCTCCAATTCCACCTTCTTTTTTAGGAGTATTTTTCCAAGCTAAATGAGTAAAAGCTGAATCCACGGAAACTCCCAGTATTTCCGCTCCGAGTTTTTTGAATTCCGGAAGTTTGTTATCGTATTCGATAATCTCAGTTGGACAAACGAAAGTAAAGTCAAGCGGGTAAAAGAATAGCACTACCCATTTTCCTTTGTAGTCTGAAAGTTTGATTTCCTTGATCTCTTTTCCAAGAACAGCTTCTGCTTTAAAATCCGGTGCTAGGGATGTAACCTGTGGCATTTTATTTCTCCTTTTTAAATTTACTTTGAAACTTAGACACCCTATGATATCCTCCAACCCCTCAGAAGCAAATATTTTTTAGAATGATTCTAATTTTTTTTCAATTCTAAAAAATGAAATTAGAGCCCTATCTTGGTTACTATACAAATTTCTAATTCCAGTGTATCCACAATAGTTCTCATGTTCTATAGATCAAAAGCCTGACCTTGCATAGGATTCTTCTCGCCTTGAAAAGAAACAAATGAATAAAAACAAAATTGAAAAAAGCCAAAAAACCAACCGTCAATTATGCAAATTCAACGAACTACAAACCGTGCTTGCTTTAAAAGACAAAGTGGCGACTAAGCAGAATATTCGGGTAATAAGAAATGCAATTTACAAACGGGTTAGCTTCAACTAAAACAAAACGCCTCTTCTATGGAAAGGCGTTTTAAGCCAGATCTATTCCTAGAAACTTAAATCTCTATAGTCAAAGAAGTTTGTTCTCAGCCTTTTAGAAAATTCATTGTCTCTTGAAGATTCTTTGCAATCTGCAAAAGACTAATCGCACTTCCGGCAATTTCTTCGGAGTTGGCCGCGCTACTTTGGACTGTAGTGGAAATATTGGAAATTGCGTTGGCAGTTTCCGTAATAGCAATCTTTTGTTCTTTAACAGAATTGCGAATGTCCTCCGACTTTGTATCGACCTGATCGATTCCGGAGCGAATTTTTTCCTTTTTCTCCTGTTGAAGTTCCATAATGGCTACGATTTGATTGGAAGATTCTTTTAGATGTTCCAACCCGCCCAAAACTTCGGCATAAACTTTCACAGAGTTTTCAACGATCTTTCTACCAGTTTCGATTTCCGCGTTGCTCGTTTTAATGAGTTCCTCGATCGTCATCGCACTAGAATCCGTTTGTTCCGCAAGTCTTGTGATCTCGCTCGCCACCACTGCAAACCCTCTGCCATGTTCTCCAGCCCTCGCCGCTTCGATGGCAGCATTAAGTGCAAGTAAATTCACTTTTTCTGATATTTCTTTGATAATCGCCGTGATGGACTGCATCTCGACCGAGCTGCTTTCGATCTTCTCCATACTTTCGGAAAGATCCCCCATCGTCTTCTTACCAAAATCGGTTTTAAGATACATATCCGAAATTTTTTCCAAAGAATTCTTTACGGCATCTCCCACCTTGCTAATCATTCCTTCCAGTTCTCGCATTTCTCCGTTAAATGAAGAAATCAAGACATATTGAGACTCCGCGTTTCGATTTACGTATTCCATCCCGGAACTAATCTCTTCCACCGATGCGGAAATTTCCTCAATCGAAGCCGATTCGGATTGTGCGTTCGAAGAAAGGTGATCCGCAGAACGGGAAAGTTCCTCAGAAGCAGCAACAAGATTTTCCGAAAAGTCCATGATCGTGTTGAGCATCTCTTTGAGCTTGATCTGAAACAAACGGAAAGTAATTAGTAAAAGATAAAGTTCGTCTTTTTTCTTTTCGTCTTCTTCAACTTCCACCGGATGGGAAAAATCCGCATTTTTAACCGCACCACTTACGGTAGTAAGCCCTTTGACTAATTGAATCGAATACACCACCGCGATCAGAATGATGTAAATCAAAGTTATACTGGAAAGGGAAACGAGTAAAATCCAACTAAAAGTGAATTGCTTTTCCGCTTTGATATATATTCTGTCTGTGATTTTCAGTTGCAACTGTATCAGATTTTCGATCTTTTCTGTTACTGGGTCGATCCTAGGATACAAACGGGAATCCGCAAAAGACTCTAATTCCTGGAGGTCTTTGTTGATCATTAGGTCCCTGGCCTCGGCTACCGCGGCGTTCGAAGCCACAAAAAGAGGATTCAACTCCTGGATGATGGCTTCTTCTTCAGGAACAAGATAAGTTCCAATGTATGCGCTCCATTCCTCTTGAATTCCGGAAGTCGCCTTATCAAGATTAGCGACTCCTTCTTCCGGTGTAAACGTTCCACTTCTTACTTTGTGAACACAGTCTACGATGAAAATCGCATACAGGTCCGATATCTTCTTTAATTGTTTCAGAGGAATTACACGATCCTCGTAGATCGTTTCAATGTCCTCGATTCTATCTTTCGTATTGATTAAAGCCAATACGACCAACACCGTGATCGGTATCAGCACAGAACCAAAAAGAAGTATCAGTTTTTTTCGTATTCCCAATCTCTGAATATATATATATATTGTTTTCATAGAATTTAAAGCGTTTCATCATTGCCTCGATATATACTCAGTCAAGTTTTTTAAAAAGTGAATCATTTTTTAATGATACAAGTCCACAAAGTAAGTAAACTTTTAGGTAAAGCTATGTCAAATCTTCAAACTTTAGAGAGATTCTAAAACATAAAGCTTATCCTCGGCATACACAAAGGTTTATTTTTGAATCCACTGAAAGAATATTCGCATTCGTATGACGAAATAAATTGAATGAATTACTCATTTTCCTTTATACAATTTATTTCGAAAATCTTCAGCCCATCGAAACGACAACATCATTACCAAACAAAAGCTTTTTGAGATAAACTTTAGGAATATAGAAACCTTCAAAATGGAATTATTTCATAAAACCTATCAAAAAGGAGAATTAATTTGATAAATTTCTCTTAAAACTCAAGCGGGCCGGGATAAAGAGAATACCGCCTAATAGAAAGAAACGATAATTTGTTTGGATTTCTGTCCACTTAAAACCAAATTTCAAACAATCCTTCACCAAGTATAGATTTTATAACGAGTCAAAATAAAGTCTAATCAAAATGGGAAACGAGATTCTGAACAAGTTTTTTAGCTCAGTTGAAAGAATAGATCGTATTTATTTTCTCGGGAACGAAAGGTTTTTCATTTCTAATTTCGCCTTTGAAAATTTGGTCCATTGCATTTCCTTGGATCACGAGTTCAATAATTTAAACACGACTCCAAGAATCGCGTAACCTCCCTCCGTGGACCGTTTTGTATTACCCGCAATTTTTTGACGAAAAAATACCGTGTCCAGTGAAATCGATTCGAAATATTCAAAAAGAACAAGATTCTAATTTTCTAAAAAGAGATTTTTTTGAATATTTAGATTCTAAATTTTCCATTTTTAAAATGTAAAGTCCATTATAAGATTGAAATTCAAAACGTTATTCCCACTTATTATAAATTCATTTTTTAAAGGAGAATCTTATGAAAAAAATTAATAAACCGTTCCAGTTTGGAATCTTGGCCCTTTACCTCTGTTCTTTCCTATGGAACTGCCAAAGCGA
Source organism: Leptospira mayottensis 200901116 (assembly GCF_000306675.2). Taxonomy (NCBI): domain Bacteria; kingdom Pseudomonadati; phylum Spirochaetota; class Leptospiria; order Leptospirales; family Leptospiraceae; genus Leptospira; species Leptospira mayottensis. The sequence continues at coordinate 1,442,459 of NZ_CP024871.1, read as the reverse complement.
AAAAAGTTCGAATAAGGAAGATTCCTTAAAGCTTTTAGCTTTTCTATTGAACTCGATGACACCTTTGAAAGAACTCACAAATGCGGACTGCACCGATCCGACACCCACATTCTCCACCTTAAATCAAGCAGGAACGGGAAGCTGTTCCACTTGCCATAATGCAAACAATGCAAACGCCGGATTCGACGTCACTTCCTACAACTCGGTTCGAAATCGAGTGACAGTAAGCGATCCGAAAAACAGTCTTCTATTTCAAAAAATCAACACTGGTTCGATGAGAGTAAATAATAACGATTCCATCAATAAAGCCGTTTTCTGCTGGATCCTTAAAGGGGCCAACTCTTGATTTGTAGAAGATTATTATATGTTATTTTTCTAATTTTTCTGTTCGTACAATTTTCTTCCGTTCAAGAACTTGGTTCCGAAAAGAAAATCTCCGAGGAATGGAGCGTAAAGGAAACGGACATTCGTTTCTTAAGCGAGGCCCCTCAAGAGACGATTCAAGGCTCTTTGAAAAAAGCAGAAGGGAGAGCCGATCTGAAATCAAAAACGTTTTTCTTCCAAGTCGATCTTAACGACTTAAACGTTCCCAACCGGCTGATGAACCGTCACATGCACGAAAATTATCTGGAAACCGAACGTTTTCCGAATGTGATCTTTCAAGGAAACATTTCCAAATGGAACGTTTCTTCCAAAACCGTAATCGTCGAAGGGAATATCACCTTACACGGAATTACAAAAAAGAACGTTCAAGTTCAGGGTAATTTCGAGGAAAAAGGAAAAGATCTTTTGATTCGCGCAAATTTTGAAATTCTGCTAAGTGATTTTAAAATCGAAATTCCTAAATTAGTAATTTTGAAACTAAATGAAAAAATCCAAATCGAAACATCCATCTTATGGCAACATAAAATATGAACTTTAAAATTAACTCGTTCCTGATTTTACTTTTTCTTCCACTGTTCGCTCTATCCGCTCAAGAACAGAAGAAATCTGCGTTCTTAGGAAGTAGTCTCATCCACATGCCCAGTACCGAGGATGTCGGTAAAAATGGATTGGATTTTCGATTCAATCATCGTTTTGGAAACGCAAAATCCGCTTCCTACGATTTTTTAGGCTTGGATAACGGAGCCAATACGCAGCTCTCTCTCGATTACGGTCTTACCAATCGAATCACCATCGGAATAGCAAGGACTTCATTTCAAAAAACGTACGAAGCAAGAGGAAAAATTCGACTCATAACTCAAAACTCCAACTTTCCAGTTACTGTTAGTTTTTTCGGAGTTTTTGGTCAAGAAACGGCAAAACAAAACATATTCTACGGCCCTTATCTTAAAATTTCTAGCGGTTACCCCACAGTTGATTCCGAAGCGAATAAAAGATTAAATACGTACGAATTAAACTATTCGGATCGACAAAGTACCTTAGTTTCATTTTTGATTTCGAGAAGGTTTAGCGATTTCTTTTCTCTCCAACTTTCTCCGATGTTCGTTCATAGAAATTTCGTCAAAGAACATCTTTCCAACGACCGAACCGGATTGGACGTTTCCTTTAGGATCCATCTTTTTAAACGTCTGGATTTTACGTTCGGGACAATTTTCTCTCCAAAACGCGATTACATTGGTTATTCTTATTCCGAGGAAAGCAGAAAAACAAAGATCAACGGCGTAGAATATTCCGCTTCGGAAATCAACGATCTGATCGCAAATGGGAAGACGTTAGACGCCATTATAAATAACATTCTCTTTTCCAAACCCGTAGAATATATGTCCGTCCCTTTGAGTTTCGGCATAGACTTTGAAACGGGAGGACACGTATTTCAGTTGTTCGTTACAAATAGCAGATCCATCGCGCATACTCAATTGTTACGGGGAGCCGACTACGATTACTACAAAAAAGAATGGACTTTAGGCTTCAACATCCATCGTTATTTTTCTTTGCAAGACTCGGATAACTGAGTTTTATAATTCTTGCAAAAGACAATGCGGACAATATTTAACAACCCAATCGACTCGTTTCTTTTTAAGTAAAAATTACTAATGCTGTGTAATAAAAAATTCTACGCTTAGAAGACAGACTTGTGTTTGTTTCACAACTCACGAACAGGCAAGATTTAGTTGGTTAGACAATAAAAAATCTTTTTTATTTCTTTTAGGGTTTTAGGACAGACTGTTTGTAACATCCACGTTAAAAAAATCCCCTACCGTCTTGTATCGAGTTGTACTTCGTTGACTTTAATATGGACTAAGAACCCGTCTCAAAACCTTAAAAAAATATCTCTAAACGATCCAGCAAGTTTCTAAAAAACGTGGGAGTTCCCACAGATTACTCACATTGGCGGTTTTTCTTGTCGCTTAAAATTGTAGTAGTTCCTACATTTTGAAGTTTTAAGACGGGTTCTTAGTTCGTTTGCAAAAAACACGAAACTTTCTTTCCGCTACAAGACGGACAATATTCAGATTTTATCGATAAGAATAAACCTCGACATAAGGAAGCGAGGACTCCAACTTACAAAACCTATAACCGGAAATACATCCTTTCTCGTCAACCGGTAAGGCGGTTGTCAAAAGTCGAACAATTAGAATCTGACTCGGATCAATTTTAAAAGCGCTTTTCGCCAAAAAATCAGAAACTAGTTTTTTTTCGGAAACGTATAGTATCGTTTTTTCATACATCAAGGACTGTATGTTTTTGGGAATGTTCGTATCCGTGAAAACCAAATATCTTTTATTTTCCGATCGGAAATAATCCATCATGGTTCTTACATTTTTATCGGAAGTACGTATAAATTGAACCGCATAGAACCATTGTTTAACGGAAAACAAAATCGAAATAACGACAAGAACCGACGTCGCGTAATAAGTGACGGACTTTTTAGAATCGAGAAAGGATTCTACCAAGATAAGACCAAGTACAAACAGTAACGGATACGTTCCGAAAAGATACCGAGGAGAAATATGATCTCCGTGATTGGGGGCAGTTGCTAATATAAGAAAGATCGAAAATATGGAAACCGAAAGGTACAACAATTCCAAAGACAAAACGTCTTTATACGATCCCTTATATACTGTGACAAGAATGGAGAAAAAAATTATCAATGCCAAATAAGAAGATTGAAAAAAATATCCCCTTTCTTTACCGAATAACAAATCATAAATAATATCCGATCTTGAAAGAGCGATGGTCACCGGATTATCCATCGTAAGTATATAACGCAAGCCGAGTGGATGACCGTGAATGTAAGTATTCAAGACCAATAAGGAAGCGAGTATTGTCAAAAACACGGGGGCCCAATAAAAAAATATCTGCTTTCGAATCTCCTGTCGTAATAAAAAACTCAAAGCAGACAACGGAAAAATTATAAAGATAAATTCTAAACGAAAATAAAGGGAAAGCCCGAATAAAAGAGAAGAATATATGAAGTTCGTATTTTTTTTCGTCTTTATGGATTGATGATAAAAATAAATTCCCCCGTATAAAAAAAACAAAGCGATCGAATATTCGTGAATGACTAGATTATACGTAAACACAGTCGTCCCGAATAAATACAGATAAACAAAAGAAACGCTAAGCCATCTTCTACGGGTAAATTCGGAAAATAAAAGATACAGAAAATAAATCGAACCAGAAAGAAATAAAACTTGGATTAAATAAATTCCTAAATTCGACCCGAACAGTACCCTACCAACGGAAACGACTAAAGGAAAATAAGGCGGAAAATCTATATAGTACTGTAAATCATGAATTCCTAAAAAAGGCGCTTGAAAGGGAAGCCATTCCCCTTTGGGATCGAAGGAGCTTCCAGAATAATAAAATGAAAAAGTCCGAAAATCAGATTGGATCAGATCCATAACCTGAATCCACATAAAACCGGAGTCGCCGTAGGTTACTTCAAAATCTGTCTTAACCCCGAAAAATAAAATCAAACAACTCAATAAGAACAACAGATATAACTTCATAAATATACTAAGACTTCCATGTAAAATTACGATTCAAAAAATAATTAGTCGCGGTAGCAAGTAGGATTCCGACAATATTTCCCATATATGTAAGCCAATAGGGTAAAAAATCAGGGTAGTAGATCTGGAAATATTTTACCAAAAAAAACCAGGTTGAAAATTGAATCAAAAAACCCAAAAGACTGATTACATTGAATTTTAAGAATCCGATCGTATTATCCAAAAAGCCGACATTCTTACGATCAGAAAAAGTCCAAATGTTGTTCAAAAAATAATTGGTTAATACGCTCAATTCGAAACCGAAGACGATGGCGCCGGAGGGTAGAGAAATCGCGGATTGAATTTGCTCCACCACGTTGATCGCCAAAACGTTGTTATATAAATATTGTCCCCCCAAATTTACAAAAACGCCAGAAAAGCCGGTGATTCCGTACTTGATGAATTCGATCGAGACAAAGGAACCAAATCTAAGTTCGAATAACGCGATCAAATATTGTTTTATCACAGAACTGGAAAGTTTCGTTTCTCCGTGATTTCTTTTCCGGAAGGAATATCCCACTTCGCTGACCTTCAAATCCTTGGTTCTACCTAAAAATTCCAAAAGGATCTTAAAACCTCTCGGATTGATTTTGGATTTTGTAGTTTCAAAAACTTCCCTACGCATCGCAAAAAAGCCGCTCATAGGATCCGTGGTAGGAAGAGGCAGTAATAACTTAGCGAGCAATGTAGCCGAATAACTAATCAATCTTCGAACCGACGACATTTCCCCATAATTACCGTTTTCCACTCGACGTGATCCGATTACGATATCGGAGAAGGACAACTTAATGATCATTTCGGGAAGAATGTTTTCATCGTGTTGAAGATCAGCATCCATTACGCACAAATATTCTCCTTGAGAAGAAGCCATACCAGTGAGAACCGCTGAGCTCAATCCTTTTTCATGGATTCTACGAATCAATCGAACGGAAGGAAATTCCTTTTCCTTATTTTGAAACCATTT
>NZ_CP024871.1:1430000-1432500 GCF_000306675.2 Leptospira mayottensis 200901116 | reverse complement strand
TCCTAAAGAACCGATCAAACCAAACACCTTGGAAGGACTATGAACAAAACCAGAAAGGGAACGAAAAGCCCCGTCCAACAAAAGTCTTCCTTTGTATTCCGGATAAAGAAGCTCTAAAAAATATTTTAAAAGAACATCTACAACCGGCCTCGGAATGGACTTCAGTTCCGGATAACGTTCCAAATTGGAAATCGAATATCGTCGAACCAAAGAAGAGCGATAAGCCTGGATCAAAATGGGAAAATCCGGATCCTGAAGAAAATTTTTCATACAACCGGAAGAATCGAATTCTTTCCTTGAGAGTAAACCAGAAAAAAATTAGGACTTGAAACTGGACAAAAACGGTAAGGTAGCATCTGCGGGCATAGGTTTACTGTAGAAATAACCCTGCCCTTTGTCACAACCGTGCCTTTTCATCAACTCTCCCACAACAGCGGTTTCAATCCCTTCCGCCACGACCGTCATTCCGAGTTTATGACCGAGATCAATAGCAGCCTGACAAATAAAAAGAGCTTCCTTATCATACGGAGATACACTTACAAAAGATCGATCGATTTTGAGTTCTGTAAAAGGATAACGATGAATTTGTTTCAAGGAAGAATAACCGATTCCGAAATCGTCCACGGAAAGTCCGATTCCTCGAATTCGAATCCGAGTTAGTATGTCCAAAGTAGACGTGATATTTTCCAATAACTGAGTTTCCGTAACTTCGACAATCAACTGGCTGTTCTTCAAACCGAAACTTTCGATCATCTTAGAAATAGTTTCAGGAAGAATCAACTTGTTCATACTCACAGGAGAAACATTTACAGCAACCGCAATACCCGGGAATTGTTTGTTCCAAACCGAACATTGAGTGAGTGCTTGAAGAATCAATTTCTCAGTCATCGCGTCCATTAAACTCGGATACGATTCCAAGATTGGAATGAAAGAATCTGGAAAAATCAAACCTCTTTTCGGATGAGACCAGCGCACCAGAGATTCAAAACCGGAAACGTTTCCTGTTTTAAAATTGATCTTGGGTTGATAATAAAGTAGAAATTGATCCTCTCGAATCGCCTGCTCAATTTCTTCCGGTGTGTTCACGGAAGTCTGTTCTTTAACAGCTCTTTTTCCAACGACAAAAGATTGCGAAGATTCGTTCTTTTGATTGGAGATAAGTCCCGTAAGTACACTCTGATATTCTTGGATTCGGATCGGTTTTTCAAGAACTCCCGAAATTTTTAATCCGTATTGGATCGCAAGGGCTTCAGCACTTTGTAAAACCCTTCGATCCGCTCCACTGATTAAGATTACGGAAACAGAAAGCTTTTTACCGGATAACATCCGTAAAACGTCGACTCCGTCCACTCCTGGAATCACTAAATCTAAAATGATATATTGAGTGTCCTCGGCCAACTTTTCAAAAAATACCCCGGCTTCATGAGTGACCGTAACTTCGAAACCACATTGTTTAGCTATATCCCCGAGGATACCTGCAATTTCTTCCTCATCGTCTAGAATCAGTAGATTGGGTAATTTAGGCTGACTCATGAGTATTCAATTAAAATATATTAAAACGATTCTCAAGAGACTTTCTAGATATAGGCCAGGAGATTTGAGCTGAACTTTCCGAATCGTTTGCGTCAATCGAAGAAGAAAAATAAAAGATTTTCACTTTCAAATCTGAGTTTTGCGCCTTCACCGCAATCTCCTTCCACTTCGAAAAACCTTCTCGCCAAGTTTCCGAAAGTAAAATAGTTTCGGAATTTATATTAGAAAGATAAGATTCAAAAGTATTTAGATCTCTAAAATGACGAAGCCGATACCCCAATCTCTGAAAAATATAAGACGTTCTCTTTGAAAATTCCCCTTCATTTGAAAAATAAAAAATTTCCTTCGGTTTTTTTGAAGATTCCACTTTTACAAAATGTGAGTTTGATTTTATGTCCTCAATAGGAAGATAAATATAAAAATCGGAACCGATATTCGAATGAGATTCAAATACGATTCGCCCTCCACTTCTTTGCACAAAACCGAAGACCATGGAAAGGCCAAGTCCCGAATTTTTCCCTTTTGATTTTGTAGTGAAAAAAGGCTCGAAAATTTTATCGGCTATGTTCAAATCCACACCCTTACCATTGTCCGCAACCCTAAGTAAAAGATAATGTCCTTCCTTTAACCCGAGTGATTTATCTTTAGAATTTAGAACGATCGTATCGGTTTCTATCAGAATACTTCCTCCAGATTCTTCGAAAGCTTCCTTCGCATTTTGAAGCAAATGCATAAGACAACTTGCAAATTCACTTCGATCAATCCGACAAAGATCACCCTCCGAGCGAGGATCAAAGTTCACCTGAACGTTCTGTGGAAACACATCCTCTGGATTTTCCAAATAATCGGCAATCAACGTGTTCGGATCCACGACTTCCGAATATAAAGATTGTTTTCTAGAAAAATTCAATAACTTCTTATTTACTTCCGCGCCCCGCATAACCGCATTTTGTGCGGAACGAATTCG
>NZ_CP024871.1:1407500-1427500 GCF_000306675.2 Leptospira mayottensis 200901116 | reverse complement strand
TTCCCTTACAAATCGTCTCAAAAAGAATCTCGAAAGATTCTTTCACACTCGACGCCTTCGGGATTTTTAAAGCGATTTCTTTGAGAATATTCTGTTCGGAATCTCTTTTCCTTTTTTCCGTAATATCCTGAAAAAACACAGAGACTCCTTCCTCAAAAGGAAAAACCCTGAATTCCATCACGTTTCCAGTCTCTACTATCTTATATTCGAAAGTAATTGGTTTTTGAGTTCGGACAGCAAATTCGAATTTGTCCCGAAAAAATCGAACCGAAGATCCCGGATACAGACCCCAGATATTCTTTCCTATTAATTCTTCTTTAGGCTTTCCTAATGTAATAAGAGATTGCCGGTTCGCCGAGATAAATCTCCAGTCCCTGGAAAGCGCAAAATACCGATCTGACATGCTTTCGATGATAGATTGTTTCTCCGCACGAACTTGTCTTAAAGCATAAGAAGTTTCTATCGTCTCGGAAACGTTCGTCAAAATCGTCAAAACCGCGAAAGAATCTCCAAGAGAAATCCGGTTTGTGGTGATCTTTACGTAAAGAAATTTTTTGTCCTTCCTCCAATGTCTCCAAACTCCTCTAGAACGAATTCCAGTCTCCTTGGCGAAATTTTGGATCACGGTTTCCATATCGGTGCGATCCTCTTCGGGACGAATTTCCAAAAGATTCATATCGGCAAATTCTTCCCTGGAGAACCCGTAAAGATAGATCGCGGCGTCGTTTACAGCAAGAAAACGTAAAGTGGACGGATCGAATAAAAACGCCGGTTCCGGGAGTTTGTAAAAAATAGATTCCACGACAGGACTTTTCAAAGAAAAATTCCCACAATCCCCTTCTTGCGCCAAAACTTCGAATGTATAAATACGATACGTCGACTCCTCTTTATTCAAAACCGTTTTCCAAAAAAAGCGCAAAATGTATCTTTCAGTAAAAAGTGTATCGAAGTATTCCGAATCTTGCATGTGTTTTAAAAGAATTTTTTCGGTAAAATCCGCGTAGTTCCGAATCTTTCCATGAAGATGAAATAAAAAGGAAGGAAACGTATCTGGCTCCTGATTGAATCCTTTAAATCCCCAAAAACGAACGCACTTGTTCGATAAGAGAACTTTTCCAGAAGGACGCTCTTCAAGTATACAGATCTGATCTTGAAAGGAAGCAAACTCCGAAGAGAATTCTTCCAAGAATTGGATGTCTGAGGGTTGCATGACAATCGCTAAAGAAAAAACAATTCTAATTTCTTCACGCAGAAGATTTCAATTAAAAAATGAGAATTTACGAATTTAGTTTTTTCTTAATTTCGTTTTTCCAGATATGGACTTTTTTTCTACCTGCCTCGTATCCGATTTCGTATAATCTTTGAAACTGATCCCAATCGAAGGTGGAATACCCGCCTACGGGAAGTTCGATGTAAAGGTCGGAACTGTCCCGGGTCCGATTCTGGTTATTCTTGCTAGACAACATCAAGGAACGCATCATAATTTCGGCAAATCCGGTATACTTCGTTTTTAAACTCTTCCGTTTTAAATGATGAAACAATAGATTAAAAAAGGAAGGAGCCTCTCCTAAATACTGAGGCCCGAGTAAATTATGATACATCCAATCCTTATCGATCTGACCTCCTCCGCCCAAATCTACTGAGATCAAAATCCCGGCCCCTCTTTCTTTCAAAATGGAACCAGGAAGATTATCTAGTAAACCTCCATCCACGTACAATTCTCCGTTTTCGGAAAAAGGAGGAAAAATTCCCGGAATGGAAGTGCTGGACCTTACCGCCTTCCACAACAAACCTCTGTCAAAAACTTTTCTTTCAGCCTTCGTTAAGTTACAAGCAATCGCGTAAAAAGGAATCGGAAGAGTTTCTATATTTCTATCTTTGAAAAATTCGTGAATCGCATTCGAATACCGTTTTCCCCTTACAAGAGAAACGAAGGGAAACGTAAAATCTCCAAGAATATTTCGATCCAACCAAAAGTTTCGGATCAAAGGAAGAATATCGGACGAACCGAGTCCCATCGCAAACAGTCCTCCCATAATCGCCCCCGCACTTGTACCCGAAATCATATCCACTGGAATATCGTTCTCTTCGAAACATTTCAAAAGTCCTAAATGAGCAAATCCTTTTGCACCACCGCCAGAAAGCGCAACTCCAATACTTTTACCGGTAAGTCTTCTAGACAATCTACCGAAATCCGCATTTACATCTCTTCGTACAATTGAATGAGAAATAGAAGGGAATTTTTGTAGAATTAATTCTATCTTCTTCCAATCGGTAAAGGCAAAATCGATCAAGAACACGAGTTCCTTCTGAATTTCTTCGGGTAACATGGAATTTACTTCCTCGTAATCCAGAACAATCGGTTTGCTCGGATCGATCAAAACGAGAATTCGATCCGACTGACGAAAACAGGTTTCTCTCCAACCCGGATTGTGTATGTCGGTCTTGAATATGAGCTTATCATAATTTTTTTCAAGATCATAAAACCAATTCACGAGATCTCTGATTCGATACACGTTCGTTTTTTCCGAATTCTTATTGGGTTCCCTCAAACCGATCTTTTTTATAAATACATTATAATCTACTAATATAGATTTTCCGAAATTTTTGAGACCGTTTTGAAGAGAATAAAAAAAATCCTCCGAACTTCCGATCGAATTTAGCGGAAAAACAGAAACGGTTCTGACGGAATTCGCTTTTCGATAGGACTGATTTCTCTCTGTACTCAATCGATGTACAATGGTTCCTGTAATTTGAAAAAGAGCTTCCGGAGAATTTGCAAAACTCATACGAAAGTCCTCTCTTGAAATCCGGACGACTTGACTGGTCCTCAAAGCAACTACAGTCGCCGATCTTTTGTCTCCGCTGAGTAGGGACATTTCACCGATAATATCCCCTTTACCGAGTTCCCCTTGCGCGAGTATTTCCTCGTTCTTGGAGCGAACGGTCCAGGACAAACGACCAGAAACGAGAATGTACATCGAATCGCCAATGCCTCCTTGCTTGAGAAGGATTTTCCCACCAGGAATCACAAGCCATTCCATTCTGGATTCCAAATTGGAAAGAGTGGCCTTGCTCAGATGAAACAAAAGTTCCACTGAGGACAAAAAGGACATCAGTTCCTTTTTAGAAGGTCTTAATTTTGATACGTGAAAAAGATGATTTTCCTTATTTAAATCCTCGATCCACTTTTTCCAACCCGGAAGTTTAGAAACAATTCGAGACAAATCGCGCGGAAGTATATAAAGAATTTCAGATATTCCGGAATGTAAAATTTTATCCGGTTGAAACAAAAAATAATCCCCGGTAAATAATTCTCTGAGGATTAAATCCTTTTTCTCCGAATCCAAAAGGGTTTCTTCGATTTTTCCGGAGAGAACCAAACACAAAGAACCGGGAGGCGTATGAGGAGATGGAACATTCGCATTCCATTGAGTTAGGTTCAGACATTTTGCTACGATCCCCTCTTCTTTAGAACTTTTCCATCCTGGAAATGCGGAAGATGTTTTTGAACGAAAATACCGTAATAGTTTCAGAAATTTTTTCTTGGAATGGGGAAAATCCATATTCTAATAGACGTTTTTCCGTAAAATTTTGAGCTGTAAAAGATGACACGATCATCCATACTCTTTAAACAACGACAATTCCGAATCGAATCCGCTTTTCTCGCGATAAACCTATGCATAGGACGGCTACAATTCTTAGAATTCAAGCCAAACGATCTTCAAAACCAAATAACCTTTCGAATCAAACCTATCTCAGAAAGTTATAATGTTCTAAGAAGAATTTTCAAGATAGTACTGCATGGAATACAAAGGGCAAGGACAAATCATTCCAAAGAACCAGCACTAAAACGTAAAATATTGGATGCAAATATACGAACTTCGTGAATTCTTAGAAAATTATTCCTACTCTTAAATCCGAAATCGACCGAATTCAATAATGCCAAAATCCAAAACGAACTCAGGAAAATTTCAAATCGCCAATCTACTTCCGGAACACAGAGAAGCGGCAATCGAACTTGTAAATCAATTCTTTCGTCTCGTGAACTCTCTCACATTAGACGGAGTATTCAAAATTCGTCCCCGTGCAGGAACCAAGATAATTGACGTTTATCTAAAACTGAGAGGCACAGGAAAGGTACTGCTTCTTGGGGGTTTTTTGGGAGAAGAACTCGTATCCCTTCTAATTGCCAGAACCGAAGACAAACCTTATCTTGAAGAACAGAAAATACTTTTCATCGACCTGGCCGTCACCAAACGTGGAAAACAAAAAGCGGGATACATGAAACCTCTAGTACTTGCTTGCGAATCCTGGGCAAAAGATCAGTCGTTCCAGAGTATAGAACTGAGAGCGATTGTTGAGAACGAAAACGCAGTTTCGTTCTGGAAGGCGATGGGTTATCATCCTTTTTATATTCGTTTTAGGAAATCGGTTAAGGATCTGTAATCTAAAAATGCAGAAACTTCCACGAAAACTTAACAAAAATAAAGTCCGTTAGAAAACCGTAACCACCCACGGGATTTTCCAAGCTTTCCTTGGCGCACCTGATGACAGTTGTCGCGGCTTCCACAGAAGACGGTTTTTAAGACGGATTCTAAATTTGTTTCAAAAGATAGAATTCCTCTTCAAAAAAAGCCGACAATTCCGGGTTCGGCGCAATTTTGTGAGACTTCTATATCTTTACAAAAATCGTTTTCGCATTGGTTATACCGAACTCACGTATTCTTAATTCATAGACTTTCCAATTTCATTTCCACGTTATACGAAATTAATAGAAAAAAATTGTTTCCTAAAGATCGACTCAGAGTTGCTTATTCGAAACAAGTGGATACGTTGAGCGAGTATTTTGTCAGGTTTTTCAAAAGGGAAAAAATGGTCTCTATCAAAAGGCGTGACTAAAATCCACAAACATCTGAGTATCTTCTTTCGACTTTGCAAGGTCAATCAAAATCACCGTCGCCTGATTCCAAATGATCCGAAGACCGCCTCCCCAAGAATGCTTATACCCTTGAAAATTGATTCTTTTTTCGGAATCCCAAACGCGGCCTAAATCGTAAAACGGAACAAAACTAAAAGTAAAAAGTTCATCAGAGATTTTGAATGTAGCAAACCTCCAGCGAAGCTCCGCACTTCCGAAGCCTACCACGGGAGCGACAAAACGATCTTGACGATAACCGCGCATTGTCTGAAGTCCTCCGATACCCGTCATAGAGCCGTCCAAACTCCACATGTACCTCACTTCTGAAAAAGGAGCTCCGAAAGAGGTATAACCGAGTGCGCCCCTCGTAGCAAATACCAATTCTTCAAAAACGTCTGGCAAAATCTTATAAAAGTATTTCGTCTGAAAGAAAATCTTATTATAATCGAAATCAGAGCCGGTGCGCTTCGAAACGTTTGCTATATTCAGCTCTACTAATATACCTCTGTCCGGGTCCGGTTCGAAATCACGAGTATCGTAGGCGATACCCACTCTGAAATAAATGATCTCTCCTCCGTTATATCCTATAATTCTACCGGCCTTATAGTCTTCCGTCAGCTTTGATTCACCGTTTGGAACCGATGTACTCCAGATACTACCAGCTAAATACGGATCCTTGGACGGATTCCAAATTCCGTCGGAATGACCGATGATATTCCTTGAAATTTCGTTTGCGATTACCCATTTCCAAGCCTTCCAGAAAGTGTAATCGATGCTGTTAAAGAAAGTCGTCGAGTTAAACAAATACTGATTGTATCCCTGATCGCTGACCATTTCCGGCCCGGTCCGAGAAGGACGAATGTAAGATTGAGATGCCTCATAAGCATCAAAACTGGCATTGGTTACGTGACCGATTCCCGGAAGACTTCTAGGACGATAAGAAAGAGGTTCAAGAGAAGATTCCCCAATTCCAAAATATTGAGAATTCGGATTGAAATCCAGTCCAAGGCTACTCTTCCATCGAAATGCGGTATTTAAAATATAGGGAGAATCGAACTGGATAAAGTGATTTTTTACCCCTTCGTTGGTTTGAAACAATTGAAATGTAAGTTTGCTTCGATACGCTTCGTATTCATAGTACAAATCGGTTTTTTTTCCGTTGAAAAATAAACTCGCACGAATTCCTCCCCCCTGGCCTCTCACAGGATCCGAACTCAAAAGAGGAACCGCTGTCACATACCAACCTTCTTTTTTCTCAGCAAGTTCGCCCGGTTCCAATTTTTTTCCTTCATCCAAAGGAATTCGTGCTTCAGGCAAATTTCTCAATTCTTCTCCAAAAATCGGTAAGAAATTACCAGATATGATCCATAAACCGAACCAAATCCAAAAGCTATAAAAAAGGCGATGCATGATGATTCAAAAATTTCCCTTTTAAGAAAGTTTTTTGTATAGGTTTATTTTCATTCCAAAAATGGATTTTCTATAGGTTACCCCTTTTCTTTACGAAAACGATCTTCAGACTTTCTTATTCCAGCTTTTTTTAACTCAAAATATCGTTTTTTTTTCATTAAAAAACAGTTCTATTCCGATTAGAGTATCACTCACCCCAAAATAAAACCAGTCCCCAAGCTCGATTAAAAGAATAAAATTCTACAAAAATTTGAATTTGGGCCAACTACAATTCAAAAATTAAAACCAAGTTATAATCTAACAAGTATTTAAGTCCGAAATAGGCTAATCTCTTCTCATATTTCAGGCGAAAAATTTAAGCTTCTTCGAACCCAATTGAAATTCTCTCAAACTCGATTTTAGTCAAATGCTTGTGATAGGTGGTCTTTGCCATGAAAATATCCGTTAAAATTCTTTTTTCTTTTTCCATTTTTATGCTCGGGAGTTTGGGTTGCGTTCAAGGAAATGGAAATTCGGGTATTCCGTTTCTTGCATATTTGGATTTCGGCAGTCGTATTCCCAATACAAACTCATTCAATGTTTTTCAAATCTCTCCGGGACCGAATGTCACCGGTGTTTCACTCAATACCTCCATCCAAGTTGGCTTTAGTCAAAAATTGGATTCTTCCAGTATTCAATCCCAGTCGGTTCAACTCACTCAAGGAAACGCAGTTATCGCGGGAAGTTTAACTTCTACGGAAAAAACCCTTCTATTCAATCCAACTTCCGCTTTAGCGGCCTCTAAAGTTTATACAGTTCGAGTTTCAAAAAGTATAAAATCCGAGGAAGGGTCCTCTCTTTCAGAAGATTATGTTTGGAATTTTACAACCGGTGCTATCGTAGATGCGATTGCACCCGATTTATCCCTAAGAACTCCGGCCATCAATGCAACTTTAGTTCCCAATAATACGTCCGTTCAAGTGGCTCTTACGGAAACAATGGATTGCACTTCCGTCAATGCGGGAACTCTGACCTTAAAAAACACTGTAACTACTTTTTACGAAGCGGGAAATGTTGCTTGTGTAGGTTCCGTCATCACTTTTACTCCAACCGCAGCCTTAGTATCCAATACGGCTTATCGAGTAGATTTATTTTCTACTGCAAAAGACCTTGCAAACAACACACTTGCAAATAGTTATAACTGGAATTTCACAACCGGGCCAGGGCCCGATCTGGTTCCTCCGACGGTTTCTTTTATCAGTCCTGCTCCGAATGCATTAAACGTCCCGATCAACAGTGCAGTGAGCATTGCCTTTAGTGAGCCGATCGATTGTACCACCATTGCCGGTAATATCGTTCTGGATGATAATCCACTCCTACCCGGAACGGTAAACGTGGGCGTAGCTTGTACCGGTACAACGGCGACTCTTACTCCTGCAGCCAATTTAGCAACAAACACAGTTTATACCGTTATCTTTTCCAACGCAGTTACGGATTTGCAAAATAACGGACTCAATCCGGTTCCGGTTCCCACTACGTTTACAACCGTAGCGGCTCCGGTTCTGGACACTACGGCTCCCACGGTTACATCTAAAGTTCCTACCGCATTGGCAACGGGGGTAGGACTCAACATAAATCCTATGGTAGTCTTTAGCGAGCCTATGAACTGTGGTTCCGTAACTACCGCTTCTTTTAAATTGAAAGAAACGTTAGCTCCCCCGGGTACGTATTTGAACGGGACTGTACAATGTTTGGGAACTTCCGCTACTTGGACGCCGGATAACCCTCTCACTGCGAATACCCAATACACCGTAGAGGTCACTGCTGGTGCTTTGGATCCATCGAATAATGCACTCAATCCTCCCGTAGGTCCTCTGAATCTCTGGAACTTTACCACAGGATCAGGTCCTGATATAACTCGCCCCAACGTCGTTCTTGTAACACCCGGTAATGGAGCATTAGGAGTGCCTACCAATAGCGGGGGAAGTATTGCTTTTAGCGAGGCAATGGATTGTGCGACCATTACTGGAGGCGGGGGCGGTATCGTCTTTGATGATGATGCAGCCTTTGGATCTCCTATCGCTATCATTATCAATTGTAATGGAAATACGGCCACTTTTAGTTCAGCAGCATTAGCATTCAGTACACCATACTATGTAAAAATCAAAAATACGGTAACGGATACGTTCGCAAATTCCATGAATGCAGATTATACTTGGAGCTTTACCACAGGAATAGCTGCCGATAGTACTGCTCCTCAAATTTCTCTTTCTACTCCGTCATCAGGTGCGACCGGCATTCCAACCAATGCGGCGATCACCGTAGCGTTTAACGAATCCATCAATTGTTCTACTTTAAACTTGACAGTTAATAACGGAATCAACGGCACAACTACTTGTTCCGGAAGTTCCGCAACCTTTACTCCGGATGATCCTCCGGGCCCGCTCCAAGGCCTCAATGCAAGCACCACATACACTGTTACAGTAGCGGCAGGACTGAAAGATATCGCAGGCAATACAATGGCGGGATCCAATTGGAGTTTTACCACAGGGCTCGCACCGGATAATACACCACCGACTGTTACAATTCAAAACTTAAGGGACAAAAGTACCGTAGAATCCGGATTTGTGATCGGAACTGCGGCCGATGCACGTGGAATTGCGAAAGTCGAGGTTAAGATCGACTCCTTAGCTTTTACGGATGTAAACGTATCCGGAACCACATCCTGGAAATATCTACTTCCTACTGGTTTAAACACTTGGAAACCTAACTCTCAACACCAAATCCAAGTACGCGTAACGGATACTTCCAACAATGTTACAGACTCGGCAATAATTACCGTCCGAAAAGGGACAAACAAAGATATTAACGGAGATGGATACGTAGACTTGATGACCTCAGAATACGGACAAGGGATTGTTTACCTATTCTATTCTTCCGGGACGGCAGGGATTACCATTGCCAATGCCACAGCGGCTAGTCGTACTATCGTAGGAGTCAAGGCAGACTTTTTCGGAAAAACCGTAGCTTCTGGAGATTTCAATGGGGACGGATTTGCAGACGTAGCGGTAGGCGCACCTAACACAGGAAACGGCAAAGCTTATATTTTTCATTCGGCGGGAACCCAAGGAATCAACACATCTTTCTATATGTTTGCAAATACCATTCTTACGGGAAATACGGCTGGTGAGCAATTTGGCGCTTCCTTAGCAACCGGAGACATGAGCGGAGACGGATATACGGATTTAGTCGTGGGGGCACCAGGTTATAGTGCTGCCAAGGGTAGAATTTACGTATTTCATTCCCAAGGAGGAGCAGGAGTCACAACCGCAACCGTAACCGTAAATGCAGTAATGGGTACTTGTACTACTCCTCCTAGCTGTAATTACTTTAAAGTGGGGGCAAACAACAATGATCAATTTGGCTATACTATTGCCGTGGGAAATATAAATGGCGGAGATTTTGATGATATTGCAGTAGGTGCCCCAGGTAATAATGGTGGAGTGTTTGCCAATAACGGCAGAATCTATATTTATTATGGTACCGGTGTAAATTTGGGAGCGCCCAATACTATTACTAATACTGCTGCTGCTGCTCCTGCTGCCGGTGCTATGCTGGGCTACGCAATTGCAATTGCCGATTTCGACAACAGTGGGTTTGCTGATTTAGCCGCGGGGGCTCCTCTGTACAACGCTAACGCGGGTAGAGTTGAGTTTTATACTTCTTCTGGCGTGGGAGGTATAGGCGACAATACTTTAGGGAATGGAGCTCGTATGATTACTGGTTCAACGGGAGCACCTGATGTTATTGGTTCTCAATTGACAGCGAGAGATTTGGATTTGGATGGAAACGCAGATATAATAATCGGGGCGGCCACTAACCCCGCCATTTTCCTCACTGCTTTACCGCTAAATGCCGCCTTAAACTTTACCGACAAAACTTATAACATAACAAACGGTGGCGGAGTAGTGTCCATGATCAATGGACCTGGTAAAGTCATTGCCACTGGTGATATCAACGGAGACGGTTCTCCGGATCTTATCATCTCAACTCCAGGCGACACTCGTATTTATCATCTTGCAAATACCGGTCTCCCGATTGCTGGCATGCCTACACCTAGTAATCTAAATGCCTCCTCTGTTATTTCAGGTTCTCTCCTGATAGGAGGAATCGGAGGGCAAACATCTCTCAGTAACGAATTTGGAGCTGCTCTCTATTGAAGAGATACAATTTGTTTTCACTCCGGGAAACTTTTCCCGGAGTGAAATTGGATCGAAGTAGAAACAGACTTTTGATACAAAAGCCAAATTATTGGGTTTAGATTTTTTTCCAAAACCTAAGCAAGTCGCCTGGAATTTTAATCATTTATAGAAGCTATCTCAAAAATACTTTATCTTTGCTTAAAATGCCGATTTCAATCACTCTCAGATATTTCTGAGCAATCCCTCAAGACACGCCTAATAACCTTAACAATTATAAAACGTGTTCGAAAGCTAGTAAGCACCTAACGAAGACACCTTTTCATTTTTTGTTTAAACGTGTAAATTAAGTGAATGAGCAAAACAGAAATCGACTGGGTATTCGAATTTCAAGAATTAGCGAGAAGCGGACATCGCAGCCAGCCTACTGCAAGAAACGTGGAATCAAATATACGACATTTCGATATCACTGGGAAAGGTGGAACAGGACTTCGAAATCGGAATTTGTTGAGATAGCCGGAATCCAACCCTATATCGACTTCTGAATTTTTGACCCTGAAGATAGACAGCTCATGGAAGGTCCATATTCAATTGAACCTTGGAATTAATTTGAGCCAATGGAGCTTAATCCTGGCAAAAGAAAATCCACAATCACTTGGGTTAATACCCTTTCTAAAAAACAACGACTCTTCCCATTCCAGAACGATTTTCCGGAAAGAATCGAACTTTTTAAAATACATTTAATTTTGGGTCTTTGTCGGAATCGGAGGCAAAGTTTCCTTTTGAATCATGTTGTCGGTTCGTATCTCTTCGTTACTTAGGTCCATCAGAGAAATTCTTCCCGAAGTGATAATGCCATAATTGTCGTCGTGTATTTCAAGAATATCAATCGGTTTATCCTTGGCTTCTCCGGGAGGTACGATTTTTCTTTGAAGCAAATCGTTGTCTACGTAATTGATCAAAGTATTTCTGATCTTTTCGTAATCGGAAATATTTTCTTTTTCAACTGCTGCTCTGATATCGTCCAGATTCACGAACTGATATTCAGGTTTGTCTTCCGTGGGAGTTTTGGACGCAATCATTGCGAGAAGCGCGAACTTTCTCGCCCTTCTCGCAATTTTGATTCCTTCCCCGTGCAAAAGTAGTTTATATCGGAATTGATAAGGAGAAGAATTGTATGCGATCGTAAAATGATCTTCAGAATTCTTCAGATCTCGAAAACCAAGACGCAATAAATGCTGTGCAATCTTATCGTTACTCCTTACGATCAAAGGAGAGGCATATTCCAAAAGTATTCTGGAATTTTGTAAATATTGTTCATGAGTCGACTGATAAAGGTCTTTCATCTCCCCTTGGGCCGTTCGGAGATTTTTAAAGGAAAGACTGTAATTACTCTTAAAATAAAGCATGTTTCCGTTAAAATCGGATTGATTCGCTTTTTTCAAACTTGTGTAAAAAGGAAGTGCCCCCAATTTCTTATAAAGTTCTTCCTTTCCGGGAACATCGGGCGTAACTGAGACACCTGCTTCCGCCTTAGTATTATTAGGCGGATTTTTATTCGAAGTCCCCGCGGCATCCAAAATAGGAGCAAGGTTGCTTACACATATATTGATGAATTTAAGATTGGTCTTATTCTCCCCAATCAGAATCCCGAGGTTAATCTGATCCGGTGATACGGCCCAAAGCAGTTGTCCGGAAGTGAGGATAATTACGATCAGTATTGTTTGAATTCTGGAAACCATGGCGTTCTCTATTTTCCAATATCGGCCTTCCATCTTTTTTTCGAGGAAAAATTCGTAAAAAACGATCCCCTTTCAGTGGAATTTCCTTCAACCTATCCGTTTTCATCTACTTTACCTGAGTTCGCGTTTAAATAGTTTTTATCGCCTTTAGATTCGTGGAAACGATCGCTCATTCCAACTCCGTTGGAAACCAACGCTTAGCTCCGCTGCTTTTGCTTGTCTCGCTCTCCAACGATCGCTCGACAGGAAGAAATTCCATGCAAACCAACACAAATCTCTCTTCCAAAACCTACCGCGAGAACCGAACCTCCTTTACAGCTTTAGTAAGTACGAATTTTTTCTCTGCTCAGTTGAGCCTTCATCGGATCTTACTCGTGTCGTTATTTCCGAAAATGAATTCTTGGCTTCGAAAACTTTTCCTTAATCGAAACGACTGAAATCGACTCATTTTTGACTTTGTTCATCACACTCAGAGAGTCCCCGGATCATTTTGGCACTTGAATTCGTATTTCCCATTATTCATTTTCGATTCGAAAAAAATTCGCAATCCAAAAGATTATCCAATTCTCAATTACGAATCAGATACCGTAAGAGATGATCTTTCCGAAAGACTGAAATCTCCACCACACAAATATCGAAACGGTCGACAAGGAAAAATACTGAGTTGCGGTAAACCCGTCCGTGCCGCCAAGATCCTGATTTACCAACTTTTTTACATTGATTTCACGTTAGCTTAATGGATTTTCAAACAGTCTTTTTCGTCATTAAATTCCCACATCTCAGCTGTTAAAACAAACTCTTAACCTACGTTATCCGGGACACAGGACCGCCATTTCTTTTACGGATCGTCCATCCGGTCCAAGCACAAATCAGAGAGATAAAAGGACTGCTTAGATTCAAAACCGCGTAAGGAAGAAATACGACTACCGGAACTCCGAGTGCAGCCGCCATAAAAGAACCACAGGTGTTCCAAGGCACCAAAGCGGAAGTCATTGTACCGGAATCTTCCAACGCTCTTGAAAGATTTTTAGAATCAAGACCTCGTTCCTCATAAGACTTCTTAAACATTTTACCTGGAACCAAAATCGAAAGATATTGGTCCGAAGATAGTAGGTTCGCGGAGATACTCGTAAGTATCGTCCCTATCAAAAGAGATCGATCTGTATTCGCATATCTTAATATTCCTTTAGTGATTTCCTGGATCAATCCGGCTCCTTCCATCGCGCCCGCAAAAAACATCGCAGAAAAAATTAACCAAACCGTGGGAAGCATGGAAGCCATACCCCCTTTGGTAAGTAGCGCATCCGTAAGGAGATTTCCGGTCTTCGCCATGTTCCCTTTGGAAGCCGCGTTTAAAACCTGTCTGTAAACTTCTTGGAAATCCAAGTCGGAATGCTGCAGAAAAATTCCGGACAAAATCCCTGATAGAATTCCTGCGAGAATGGAAGGAATTGCAGGAACTTTAAAATAAATTAATACGAATGTCAAAACGGGAGGAAACAACAAAACCGGATGAATTCGAAACGATCTTTCAAGTAAATGAATTACCTCGTTTACCTTCTGATCCCCACTTTCCGATCCGGAATAATCAAAGCCCATCCAAGTGAAAAATACGATTGCAATGCAAAAAGCGGGCAAAGTAGTATATAACATATGCTGAATATGCGTAAAAAGCGGTGTTCCGGCTATCGAAGACGCAAGGTTGGTAGTCTCCGAAAACGGAGAAAGTTTATCACCGAAGTAGGCACCGGATACAACTGCACCCGCCGCAATTCCGGGGGAAACTCCTAACGTGGTACCGATTCCCATGAGAGCGACTCCAACAGTTCCAACTGTGGACCAAGAACTTCCAGTAATCAAGGAGACAACAGAAGATAAAAGACAGGCGGTTATTAAAAAGAGAGAAGGTTTAAGAAGTTTCAATCCCCATACGATCATGGACGGAACAATTCCAGACCAGACCCAGACTCCTATCAAGGAGCCGATCAATAAAAGAATGAGTACTGGTTTTAAAACGTTCTTCAAAGATTCTAAGATTCGTTCTTCTAAAAATTCCCATTTCACTCCGAGACGAATTCCAAGTAAACTGGCGACCGTTCCCGAAAGAATCAAAAGCATCTGTGCAGGTCCATCTACGGTTCCGTTACCAAATACAACTCCCGCGTAACCGAGCCCCATCACGAGAACAATTACCGGAATGAAAGACTCAAATAACCCGGGTTCCGACTCCGTCGTTTTCACCAAAAATCCTTTGGAACAGAGGCTACAATTCTCATTTTCCGGTTTGTGATCGGATGATTGAAACGGATTGAGTATGCGTGTAATGCCTGTCTTTCCATTCCCAATCTTTTCGTAAGATCCGGATTTTTTCCTTCGATGAACTCTAGAAAAACTTCCTCGTCCTTTCCGTAAAGTTTATCTCCCCAAACAGGAAAGCCTAAACCGTAAAGTACGGCCCGAATCTGATGCATACGTCCCGTGATCGGCTTGCATAATACAAAAGAATAGAACTCGTGCTTCGGATGAATCGATCGAATTTTCGATTCCTCGGTTTTTTCGTTTTGAGTTTGTGACCTTTCAAAATTCAATTTTTTCTTCCGAGATTGAACTTTCAATTCCCCGACATCCGATTCAATTTCTTGAAACTGGGTCTTAATAAAATCAGATTCAATTTTTTGAAAGATTGTAAGACAAATTTCTCCCTCTTCGGATGAAGAAGGATTTTCTAGGAAATATTTTTTATTTCGTTTTAAAAAATTAGATTTTAAAAGGACAAATTTCCTTTTTTTTCGTATTCTAGAGGAAACATCCGGTTTTAAGACGCCGTACGCGATTTTCCTTCTCGGAAAATCGCCATATACTTTCGTAATATAGTATTTTTGAATTTTTCCCGAACTAAAAAACCCTGATAAAAGAGAAGCTGTCTTGGAATCCTTTGCAAATAAAACCACTCCCGAAGTTTCCCTATCTAAACGATGAACCGTAAATAAATTTTCGAACTTCCCAGACTCCTTAAGAAGTGTAAGTAAATTTCCTTTTCGATATTTTCCAGCGGGATGAACTGGCAGATCCCCCGGTTTATTTACCGCCACAAAAAACTCATCTTCATAAAGTATCTTGTAATCCCTTCGAACAGGCGGCTCTTCCCTTTCAATCGGTTGATAAACGACGTTATCACCCTCTCTGAGAAGAATTCCTGATTTTACTTTTTTACCGGAAACCGAAATTTTCCCTTCGTTGATTTCCTTTTGCCAAACGGTTCTCGAATGATATGTGAACTTTTTGGAAAGGAAATAATCGAGCCTGATTCCCACTTCCTCTTTGGAAATAAAAATCTGGAATTGCTCCAAAGATGAAACAGAACGATTGATCAAAACGACACTCAGCTTTGGTTTTCCTTGGAACTATCTTTAGAATCGATATAGGTTTGAATCATATTTTCTTCCCTTTCGTTCAAGTTAAAAAATTCACAACCGATTCGGAACATTTTATCCGTGTTGGTGATATTTCGGATCACGGCGCGAAACGTTCCCTTACTTTCAGGGGAAAAACTGATATCGAACAGGATTGTTTCTCCCACTGCGAAGCTCCTGGAAAAAAAAATGGACTGATGATGAAAAAAACCGACCCCTTGCATGGAGATATTGTCTACATTACATTTTTCTTTGGATTCCTGGAAAAAACCGGAAGCAATGATTTCTTTGGAAATAGCGTTTGCTGTAATATTAGCGGAATTGAAATCGTTTACATTCAGTTCTCTTTCAGAAAGAATCTGAACATAACCGAGAGGAGTATATCCTTTGTAACGAATCATAATCGAAATTTCGGAAACGATTCCAGATTCCAGATTGTTTACGGCGATTAGTTTTTGATATTCCGAAAACGCAAGAAATTGGAACCCACCACTTCCGTCCGATTTAGCATAACGATCTAAAATATAAATCGGTTGATCGAAATTATACATCAGTCTCAACCTGTTATCCATCTTATCCGAAAAAAAGATATTGGAAAGAGGATAAGTTTCTTTTAAGAGTTTCGCGTGTTTTTTGACGATCTCGTCTATCTTTTTATCGGCAAATCCGATTGCCTTTCTGACTTTGTATTGATTGATGATATTTGTAAGCGTGATTTGAAATTCAGAAGAAGCATCTACGTGAACCCTTTTCTCAGTTCTCTGTGCAATCGTGACCTGGATCGCGCTCGTAAACAGAAGTTCGACTCCGTTCGCCGGATTATGAAGTTCGACCGTACAAAAGGCCGCAAACCTATGATTATTATGGATCAGAAACAACTTACGATTTTGTTCAGTAGGAATTCCAGGAGGAAGTGTTACGACAATTCGAAATGAATCTTTCAAACCCACTACTCTTACTGGAAGAGGGCGATTATCGGAGAGGATAACTACCGGAAGTCGAGTAAAAAGAGATTGCAGAATTTTGTGAATCCCTTCCGGGTCATTGATGAGCTTATCCATACTTTGGCCGAGATCCATGATTTTCAATCCGAACAGGACCCGGAATTATAACCCGGTACCGCGGTTCGAATATTAAACCGGAAATCCCAAGTTAGTAAAACGATTTTCTTATTCAGATATGGAATTTTCTTCGTCCATTTTTTTCCGAAAGAGAAGTTCCACTCCGATTTCTTTCAACGTTCCGACTCCGGTAACGTTCATTGATTGCAAAAGATTTTCCGTATATTGGGAAATCAAAAACCGAATCCCTGCAACTCCTCCTCCGATCGCAAAAATTGCCATCGGTCTTCCAACAAGAACAGTATCCGCACCGAGCGCGATCATCTTAAAAACATCCATTCCACTTCGCACTCCCCCGTCGACTGCAACCTGAACTTGATCGCCTATCACTTTTCTAATTCCGGGAAGAACTCTGGCGGTTCCCGGCATGTCGTCCAAAACCCTTCCACCATGATTAGATACAACGATACAATCCGCACCCGCATCGATCGCAAGTTGAGCGTCCTGCGGAGTCATAATACCTTTGACGATAAAAGGTAATTTTGTAAGAGAACGGATCTTTCCGAGTTTGGAGACATTCCGAGTGACCGAAGAAATATTTTTCAACGTCATCGTCCTAAAGTTGACCGCGTCCACATCCATACCGATCGCAAAGAGGCCCGAATTTTCCGATTCTCTAAATCTTTCTTCCAAAAGTCCCTCGTCTTCTCTCGGTTTACAGATCAGAATCGCATCCGCTTTCGTTTTACGAACAGCTTCGAGCATGATTAAATACTTTTCCGGACTTGCACCGTCACCTAACCACGCCAAGGTACCTGATGTTCGGCATCCTTCGAGCAAGGTGGCCGCAAAGGTAAATTCGTCCATGGCCCCATTCATATTCGTAACAGCTCCAGTCATTGGTGCAGCCATCACAGGAGTTTTAATCGTCTTTCCTAGGAAACTAGTTTCAACGACAGCTTGAATATGTTCCCGGATATATTTAGGAAGAATCGAATACTCCCGCAACGCATTGATATTGTCTTGGAACGTGAGCATTTTTCCCAAACCACCCATACCCGGGACTCCAGAAGCGCAATCGGTTCCGTCACAAACCTTACAAACCCAACAGACTTCTTTTCCAAAACGTAGTCTCGCGTTTTGCTGGATTTCTTTTTCAGACACGGAATAAAGTTCGTCGCAGGTAAATCGGATGGTATTTTTTACCTTTTCGAAAACGGATTCGGCTTGCTCCAACGTATCGGCACTGATGATAACGTGTCCCGTCTTTTCGATGTTATTCGTAGGTTCATGAATGATATCTCCGATCTTATTCATGAAGAACAAATCATTGACTCCTTCGATCTTACGAGTCTCTTCGATTCCGTCGATCGCAAGAAGTTTTCCTCTTGGAGCCAAAAGACAACGTTCGATCGAAACTCTTTGCGCTGTAGGTGTGAGATTATCCGGATCTTCCCCCAATGCAATCAGAATGGCCGCACGGTTTAGATTGATTCCGGAAGAAAGCGGAAAAGTAAACGCGGACATAAAACCACCGGACAATCTCGCGGCAATCTCTCCTACTTTAACTCCGTCAGGAGTAACTTTGATATCCCCTTTTCCGGCACCTATGGTAATCCCGAGAGCCTTCATACTTCGGAACATTATATCTTCCACTTCTTTCAAAACGGAAGAACTTAAAGCAGAAGGCATGTTGTGTCCCATCTCGATAAAGAAAGGTTCCCTTTCGATGATTCGATCCGCGATTCCGGTGATCACAAAGTTCCCGTTCCAAGTGAGAGCATCCACGGAAACTTCAGGACCAGGCATGTATTCTTCGAGAATCATTTCTCCCGTGGGAGAATATTTTTTCGCGTGTTTAAATGCAGCCTGTAGTTCCTCCCTATTTTCCACCTTAATGACGCCGCGCGCTCCCATATTATCCGCCGGTTTCATTACAAGAGGAAATTTCAAAAATTCTAATGCTTCTCTCGTATCGGAAAAACTCCAAACAGGTGCAAAGCCGGGAAGAGGAATCCCCGCTTTTTTCAGACGTTCGCGCATCTTCACTTTATTGGAAGCGGCCTCCGCGTCCACGTAACGAATTCCGGGAAGATCAAGGGCATTTGCAACAGCAGCCACAGTCATACTCGCGTCGGTTCCGGCGGTAATCACTCCGTCTATTTTGATCTTGGTCGCAAGCTTTTTGGATTCTCGCACCATTCCCTCAATATCCTTTGTACTCATTACCATGGGAATATCGCAGATCTTCATTCCGGGAGCGTCTCCGTTCATGTCCGCGACTACGGTGGTAAGCTTCATCATTCTCGCGGTTTGGATAATTGGAACTTGTAGAAGTCCCCCGCCCACGATCAATATCGTCTTCCCTGCGATTTTATGACTCAGCGACAAAAAAGAAAATCCTTGCTCAACTTCGAAAAGCGACTGCTGGTTCCTTCTTGGCAACCTGCATCATAATACTTCCCTTGCGAATGATCCCACCTAATAGTAAATAATCGGAATCCAACGGATAAAACACTGCGGATTGTCCCGGAGTCACTCCACGAACTTCTTCCAGAGGATTTACAACAAGATCTTCGTTCACTTGCGTGATTCTACAACGAATCGGAGTATGTCTGTAACGAACCTGAACCCTACATTCAATCGATTCTCCTTCGCCAAGTGGTGCAAAACCTTGATAATTTACATCAATCACCGAGAAGGATTCGGCGTAAGTTTCATTCTCTTCTCCTAAGATTACGGATCCGTCATCTTCGATCGCTATTACATAGAGAGGATTTTTCCAAGCGATCCCGAGCCCTTTTCTTTGACCGATCGTGAAGTTTTCCCGGCCTTTGTGCTTTCCGATGATACGGCCGTCCCGGAGTTTGAAAAAACCGGGAGTGAATTCCACATTTTTCTTTTCTAAAAATTTTCTGTAATCGTTCTCAGGAATAAAACAGATTTCTTGAGACTCAGCTTTATTAGCAACGGAAAGCCCCATTCTCCTTGCAATCTCTCTGACCTCCGGTTTTGTCATTCCTCCGAGAGGGAAAGTTACATTTTTGAGATTCTCTTGAGAAAGCCCGTATAAATAATAAGCCTGATTTTTCCCGACATCGATCCCATTTGCGATCGCATAACGTTCTCCGTTACGCACAATCCTAGCGTAATGACCGGTGGCGATCTTGTCGATTCCGAGAGCCTTTGCTTTTTCAAAAAGCGCTCCGAATTTCACGAAAGTATTACACTCTACACATGGGTTCGGAGTTTTCCCATGTCGGTAGTCGTCGATA
>NZ_CP024871.1:1377500-1402500 GCF_000306675.2 Leptospira mayottensis 200901116 | reverse complement strand
ATATTCCTCATCTTTGATCGTGCTTGTTTCAGGCGGAGTCCACTTTTCTTCGGGAAACTTGTCCTTTGGCGTTTTTTCTATGATTTTTCTTTCCTCAAGTCTTTCTTCCTGGGGAATACTTGATTGTGTTTCTTTTGTGTTGGAAGAGAATTCTTCCGGGCTAGTCTTTTGCTTCGAAGTTTCTTTTTCGTTTGCCGAAAATTCTCCCGAGTCTGGAAGACTATTGTCGTTGGGTGAAATCAATGGTTCCGAGTTCATTTCAGGACTTAAGATCACTCGGTCCGTTTTGGAATTGTTCGAGACTTCCTCACCTTCCTTCTTTTTTAAAAATCGGGAAATATCTTCCCGAAAGAGATAACTGTAAACGATCAAGGATCCTAAAAGTAAAACTAAGATTCCGGAAAGTAGGATTTTCAACTGGTCTCGTCTCATTGGGTGTACCTGATTCAAATATCGGTTTTTCGTCTGTTTTTAAGTCTCATTTTCTCCGAATAGAATTCTGTGAGAGCCTTGTTTTTTCCCCGAGTCCTGTTTACCCTTTATCTTTTGGGTTCCATTTCGGGGCAGGTTGATCTTTCTTCCGCTCCGGTAAAAAGAGACGAAGACGAAATGAGCCGAGTTCTGATTTTAGAAAAGATACTATCCGAATGGAAACAATACAATCTTTTTCTTGTGGACTCGTTCGACGGTGCACGACCTTGGGAAATTTATAGAGGAGTTTCTTTTTTAAACGAAATCCGCTTTAATTCTCAGATTCCCGACAACACAGCCTTTCAAAAAGAGAGAGAATTTTATCCCACTCTTTCCGCTGCAAACGATTATCGTTCCATGATGGTTCAGACTTTTTTCGAGAACCCAAAGCATGCCCATTTGGAAATTCGACCTAAAGAAAAAATCAGACTTCCAATCGGGATTCCATCTCGAATCTTTTTTTGGATGTATTCTTCTTCTCAAAACGCAAAATTAGAATTGGTTCTTTATCAGCATAAATCCAAAGAAATCGTGATCGATCTAGGGGATTTGAATTTCGACGGTTGGAAACGGATCGAAAAAAAATTGATGATCCCAGTAAAAAACACCAGACTAAATCAAAACCTGCATTTCCCGTTCGAAGTGGCGGAAATCCGACTAATTCCCGGACCGTTTCAGAAAAAGGGAGAATTCGTTTTTTATCTGGATCGTATGGGCATCCTCGTAGATACAAGAGACAACAGTTATCCCGGTGCGGAGATTAAAGATAACTGGGGTACCGGTCTCTGAAGAATTTTCCGAGTTGTGATGGCTCCTTCGGATCAAAGCGAAAAGTATCCCATCCCATATAATCCGCGGCTTCCACGTTAGTCGCGTTGTCATCGATCAATACGTAGCGCATTCCCGGATAATCGGTTTGAATCCATTGAAAGTATTCCTCCGCCGGTTTACGTGTTCCGAGTTCGCAGGAAAAATACAATTGATCGAACTGGGAAAATACATCCTGTATATCTGGAAATTTTTGAAGCTCCTTGTACCAGGCGGAATAATTACTAGCGAGTACTAATTTATTTCCGCCGCTCTTAAGTAATTTTACGATCCCGACGGTCTCAGGAATCAATCGCACTTTAGAGAACATACATTCCTTAATTTTTCTCGGATCAGGCAAATCGCCGTTTCGATATTCAGGTAAATAAAATCTTTCTAAGAATTCCTCCTCTTCAATGAGTCCCTTTTCGAACTCCAAGAAAGCGCTTCTTTCCCTTCCTTGGGCAAATTTTTCTCTCGATTCGCTAGGAAGCATTTTATAGAGTGCAGAATGAAAGGGATCCTTTATCAAGGTATCCATCAGATCAAAAGCAAATAAAACTCCGCTCATAAACCTATGATTTTTTTATACCAAATCCTGACGATCTTTCTTCTTGTCTTTATCGTTCCTCTCTCTCTCTTATTTCCTTCCATAAGACTTTTTTTTAGAAAACGGTCCGTGGATAAAAAAAGAATTCTTTCCAAGAATTTGGATCTTTCCGGTAAACATACCGTGTGGTTGCACGCAGCTTCCGTGGGAGAATTGGATCAGTGCAAAGCCCTGGCCCATGAGTTTAGAAAATATGATCCGTCCGTATTTTTGATTCAATCCGTTTTTTCCGAAAGTGTTAGAGATTCTCAACTCGAAGCGTTTCCCGCCGATGAAACCTTTCACCTTCCGATCGATTCTCCTTTTGGTTACAACTGGATTTTTTCCCTCTTCCATCCTAAGGTTCTTGTTTTAATGGCTTGGGATACTTGGCCGAATCTTATCCTTTCCGCAAAAAAATTTGGAACCAAGATCATTTTGGGCTCTGCCGTGATTGGAAAACGAAAAAATGGAATCATGGGAAGTTTGACGAAGGCGGTATTTCGTCATCTCGACGGAATTTTTCCTTCGCACAAATCGTTTTACGATGCGTTTCGGGCGCTGGTTCCGGAAAACGTTCCGGTCAAGGTTTTGGGTGATACGAGATTCGATACGGTTTTAAAAAAGATAGAAGACAATAAAAAGGAATTCAAAAGACCCAAGAATTATCCGTATTCGAAAATCATACTATTTGCATCCACATACGAACCTTGCGAAGAATTGATCGCCTCTTTATACGAACTGCTGCGCGAAAAAAAACCGAAATTGTTAAACGAATTCGCGTTTTGGATCTTTCCTCACAAAACATCTCCCGATCGGATCGTTTCGATCGAACATCGTCTGCAAGATGCGAAGATGGAATATCGAACCTGGACGTCCACCCCGTACGAGACTATGACCGCACAGACGATCGTATTCGACGTGTTAGGTATTTTAGCTTTCGCGTATCAGGCGGCGGACTTCGCGTATGTCGGAGGCGCGCTTCACAATCGGGTTCATAACGTTTTGGAACCGGCCACATTCGGCTTACCTTTGATGACCGGTCCGAAAATTTCCAATTCTCCCGAAGCGATGATTTTGAAACAGACGGGCGGCTTGTTTATCGTTTCCAGCCCCGAAGACATATTCCAAGTTTTGAATCTTGCAGAATCGGATCTGAAAACAATTCGAAAGCAAAACCGAGAATTCGTTCAATCGGGACGCGGTGCGGCGAAGCGATTGTTCGAAGAGATCCAGAAGTTGTAATTGAGTGTGTCGGAGTCTCGACAAATTAAGGACGGATGTTACTTGCAAAGAGTATGATTTTCTGATAAATGGAAACTTGCAAGTTTTCCCACTTTGCCCCCACCCTGTGACAGGAAGTGACACTCTGAGCCATTGGACGGTCGATTAAGACCGAATGGCACTCCTCTACCCGACAACTTCGATTCTTCCGTTTTAAGATTCTAAAAATCGAATTTTGAATACCCCTCATCAAAAAATCTATCCAAAGAGACACGTAAAAATTAAAACAGGTCGGCAAACGATTTTTACTTCTTAGATGCAACACGATCGGTTGTTTTTCTCAGTTATTTAGAATTTCATTGTATTCTAATTCATATTTTCCCTGCAAGGCGTCGAAATAAGCTCCACCCAAAACGACGTGAGGATCGAGCGTCGTGATAGGAGTCAGGCTAGGATCGGCTTGAATCTCGAATTGCAATTTGCGATCACGCTCCCATTGAGTGATCGTTTTATAAAAAACGAGTCCCCTTTCGAACCTTGTTTCTCGAACGCCTCCGATTTTTTCGCGAGAAAGAGTCATTTCGATCGGTCTCGGAAATCCCATCGTATAAAAAATCCGTCTTCCGTTTTTTCCAGCTCGGGAATTCGAATGATGTTCTTCCAAATTTTTTCTGGAGTTGCCTTGATCACAATCTTCGTTTCCACGAAGCGGATCTCGTTCAGCAATTCCCAATAGAATTCAAAATATCTGGAGACAAGAGGCAAAGATAGAATCGCGAAAGAACATCGAGAGAACCGTGGAAAAAAACATGAAACAAAATCGATCGCGGCTTTTCCTTTTCGGCCCCGTAAACGGCAAGCAGTCGATCGCACAAACACTCCTCCGTAAGCCATCGTAAGCCCTAAATCCTTTAACGAATGACCCATTGAATTCCTAAAGTTACAAAGTAGGAAGAAGAATCGATCGCAAGCTCATCAGTAAAAAAGAACAGATCCGATTCGAATCGGCAACGTAAAATCTTATTTCGGAGAACGAACGGAATAGTATTCCCCGTTGAAATTCAAAAGTTCCTTTTCGGTAACGTTGTAGTTTACCAAATCCTCTCGGTCGGCGGTGACGATGATCTTAAATCGATTCGGCTCAAAGTAATCCATTCCGGTCGCAGAAGCGTCCCTTACGATCAATCCTTTCGGTAATTTGAATAAACTGCCTTTTTGATCGAATTTGCCTACGACCAAATCCTGTTTCAAGATTCCGAGTTCACCGTTCGGTTTCTCGGGATATCCGTCGAGCAACGTATAAACTTCCTTCAATACGAAAAAAACATTCAAGAATAGGGAAAGAATCAATAATACCGTTCTAATCATGGTTAAACTCCGTTTGATTTTGTAAGAAAAAAACTGCGCCCCGCGCCAGGGATCAAAGCGATGCGAAGCAGTCGGAACGACCGCAGCGTAGCGGAGTCGCGGCGAGCCCGGTCTTTCCGATTGAAATCGGAAAGAGGCGCCCGAATTTTTCCGAGAAATCCCGGCAATAAAAAAGGCTCTCCCGCTTTCGCGAAAGAGCCTTCTATTTCAAGAAATTCTAATTTAGAAATTCTTAATGATGAAACAATCTCATCAAAAGTCCGCCTTGCTGAACGAAAAATTCCGCAAACACGAGGCTTGTGATCGCCATCAATTTGATGAGAATGTTGATCGAAGGCCCGGAAGTATCCTTGAATGGATCACCTACGGTATCGCCTACGACCGCCGCCTTGTGTTGGTCGGAACCTTTACCACCGGCTTTTTTTTCGATGTATTTCTTTGCGTTGTCCCAACCTCCACCGGAATTCGCCGCAGAGATAGCAAGAACCACCCCCGCGACCAACGCACCTGCGAGAACACCCGCGAGAGTTTTCACTCCGAAAAGATACCCGACCAAAATTGGAGTCATGAGAACAAGTAGTCCAGGAAGAATCATTTCTCTGAGTGCCGCCGTCGTGGAAATGTCCACACAACGTTTGTAATCCGGTTTATTTTTCCCTTCCATAATTCCCGGAATCTCACGAAATTGTTTACGAACTTCTTCCACCATGTCAACCGCAGCCTTACCTACGGATTTCATTGTCATAGCAGTGAATAAGAAAGGAAGCATTGCTCCGAACATCAGTCCGCCGAACACTTCCGCATTCAGAACTTCAAGGCTCATGGTGTGAGTTCGCGTGATAAACGCTGCAAAAAGAGCGAGAGAAGTAAGCGCTGCGGAACCGATCGCGAAACCTTTTCCGATCGCCGCAGTCGTATTTCCCGCCGCGTCAAGCGTATCAGTTCTATCGCGAACCTCTTTTCCGAGTTCAGCCATTTCAGCAATCCCGCCTGCGTTATCTGCAACAGGACCATAAGCATCAATCGTTAGTCCGACGGCAATCGTGGAAATCATCCCGAGAGCCGCAATCGCAATTCCATACATCCCTGCGAGAAGGTTCGCGGTTACAATGGTGATTACGAGTAAAATCACTGGAATTACGGAAGAATGATATCCGAGAGATAGTCCATAGATGATGTTTGTCGCCGCTCCGGTGTTAGACGCTTCCGCGACCTCCCTTACTGGCTTGTAAGAATGAGAAGTATAATACTCGGTTACGATTCCGATAAACATCCCCGAGAAAAGACCGACTACCATGGAAATGTAAACGTCCCATTTTCCGATCATCTTTCCGGCGATTTCAAAAGAATCCACCATAAACGTATTCGTTACAAAATACATGATCCCCGCGACAAGTAAGGTGGAAACCCAGAGCTGAACTTTCAAAGCGGATTCTACGTTTCCGCCTTCCTTGACTCTCGCAAGAAAACTGGTCAAAAGAGATGCGGGAATTCCAAAAGCGGAAATAAGAAGCGGGTAAAGAAGAGCGTCCACGGACCCGGAAAGAGCCGATGCGGTAGCACCAATCACAAGCGCCGCACAAGTCGCTTCCGCACAAGAACCGAACAAGTCGGCCCCCATTCCGGCGACGTCTCCCACGTTGTCTCCCACGTTATCCGCAATCGTAGCGGGGTTTCTTGGATCGTCTTCGGGAATTCCTTTTTCTACCTTACCGACCAAGTCCGCTCCTACGTCTGCAGCCTTTGTGTAAATTCCACCGCCTACTCGGGCAAATAACGCCACTGCAGAACCCCCTAAACCGAAACCGGCTAAGGATTCCATGAGGAAATGTTTTTCTATCGTAGGATACATTCCCGTAAAGACTAGAAAAAGGACGGTCATCCCAAGAATTGCAAGTCCCACGAGTCCAAATCCCATCACTGCTCCAGAGTCAAAAGCGACTCGGAAAGCTTTGGATAGTGAAGTTTTTGCCGCTTCCGCCGTTCTTACATTTCCTACAGTTGCAATTTTCATTCCGATAAAACCGGAAAGACAAGAGATTATGGCCCCCGCGATAAACGCAATCGCCGTATGAAGTCCATCATTGAATCCTTCGGTGGCAGGATTGTCCAAAAGAAGAACGATCAGGACTGCCATAAAGGCGATGAATACGGAAATGACCTTGTATTCTCGGACGAGGAAGGCCATAGCCCCTTCGGAGATGGCGGAAGATATTTCTAAAAGTTTTTTCGTTTCTTTTTCGTTACCGCCCGCAGCACCCACTTTGATAGTGGTAACTTTCAGGGCATAAACTACCGCAGTGACGATCGCCAAAATAGACATGGCGATAATAATCGTAACTGAATTCATTCAGTGAAACCTCTTGTTTTTTTTCAATGTTCCGATGTTTAAAAAGATGGGAAGAATTCTACCGAACAGACTACTGGCTGGGAGACTGCTATCCACTTGGTTCTTTTTTGTACTTTGCACAGGTTATTCAACGCTCTATGGGAATTCAACCTTTTCTTATTCGGAGCTGCTCCGACAAGCCCGGGAAGAATTGGATCATCTCCAATACGATAAAGCCCTTCAGAAACTCCAAATTGCCGACTCCCTTGGAAATAAAAGAACCGGCACTTATTACGAGATCGAAGGAAGAGTCTGGATCGGTAAGGGAGATCTAACGACCGCAATGGAAAGTTTCGAGAAAAGTATCGCCCTAGATCCGGAAAATTTTTCCTTGATGGACGAAATTTCTGTAGGCTACGAAGAACTTAAAAAACCGACAAAAGCTTATCAGTTTGCAAGACTCAGCCTTTCTAAAAATCCTGAGAATCCGTCACTTCGGTACAAAATACTGATTCTAAGTTCGAAGCTCGGTAATTTAGAATATTACAACGAAACCCTGAACTGGATTCGTGAAAACAATCCTTATAAAGAAGATCTATCCGCAATCGAAGCGGAAGTAAATACTTCGTACGAATTCGGAAGAATCGACGAAACGATTTCTAAATGTAGAAAATTTCTTCTCCATTTTCCGGACAATCCATTCCTTCATAAAACTCTTCTCTTATCCTTAAAGAAAAAAAAGTCCCCCAACTTGGAACAGTTTCTTTTAGATCGAGCAGCGATCTTTAGAAACGAACCAATCTTTGCCTATCAGGCCGCACTTGAATTTTTGCAAAATCGAAAGTTTAATGATTCTCTCGCAATGTCTAGAAGGGCGTTTTATCTAAGCCTCAAAAAAAGCGGCAATTGTGAAAAAGAAATCCTTTATCCCCTTCATAGAATTTATCGACAACAAGGATCGGTCATTGACGTTCAAGCGATTGAAATTCTTCAGGAAATCAGTGAGCGCAAAATCAATCAAGAATTCTTAGATGCAAAACTCAAACAAACCGGATACAACCGGGAGCTTTTACTTTTTTCCCTTTTTTATCTCCAGAGAAACCCTACTCAGGATTCCAACTTCAAAGCGGAGGAATGGAAATCCCACTTTGCAAAGATCCGAAAACAAAAAGAGGAAGAAGACCTTTCTAAAATTATTTCTCCATTTGCATACGACTCGGAAGAATCCTCTTTTTTATCTGAAAGATAAAAAATTCATCTTTTACTTTCATTAGAGTTGTTGAAAGAGCTCAGATTAACAAAACTGCTTCAATCGACCGTTTCCATAAAACAGAAACAGATGTGCATGTTAGCGATTCAACAAAAATGGCATTTTACAGATTTAAAACGAAAAGTAGGATAAATAAAAAATGGTCCCTACGCGGCGGTCAAAAAATCAAACGAAAGAGTTTCCGAAAAAAAAACTTTGAGCTATCCCAAAAGCTCAGATGTAGGATTTTAAATCGTGATAAAGACGCGTGAAAACCTATAATACAACGTAATTTGCGGGAACTCACACATTCAAAAGACCGAAGACTGGTTTAGGACAAACTCTTAGTTCCTTCTGTTGGTTTTCTTGTTTCGTGATAAATGTTTGACTCACGGTTTTCAAGCCCAGAAGGGGCGCCATTTTGTCTAAAAATCTAAAACACACATTTTTTCAAGTGTCCGACAAGAACGAGACTTTTTACTTGCAAAAAGTATGATTTTCTGATAGAGAAAAATCACCGGAGTCTTCCTGCCACCTCGCTTTGCGACCATTAGGGAGCAATGCGGCTTGAGTTCCCCCTCCATCGCCCAAACGCGGGTACATCCTGGAACATAGGTAACAGTTTAGCCCGGAAACATGGATTACACTTTTAAAGTCCTTGTTACTTCCTTCGTCCGTTCATCGAAGTAACCGATCGTTACAAAACTGAAGAAGATCTTCCAGAGGCCGTCTTTGATGGGTTCAAATCCGATCCTCTCTCCAGCTAAACTCTTCGTAATAAAGTATGTTCTGATCCTTCCAATAAAAACAACCGTCAACGGAATTTCCACTCCAATCGCTTTCGTATTTGTTAACTTACGTTAGAGTTATCGAAAAACCACCTTTGACTTCCTTTCAAAAAATATTTTTTACCTAAACTTTGGATTACAAACAAAACGGACTTACCAACTTTTAGGCTTTTTAGTGTTTCAATCCCAGAAAAAAGGATTTTTACTTTTAAAATATTGCAAAATTTATTCAATTTTAGTGATTCCCTATTTACAAGAATATCACATTAATTAGGTTAGGCTTCGCAAAACGTTTCTTGAAGATCCACAGATTAAAGAAACGTTTGCGACAATCTAAACTAGGAATTCAGGAGAAAAAATGAAACTCAAATCTTTACTTTTCATTTCCTTCATGACGATCTGGGCGGTTCAGTGTACGGGCACGAATATTATGTATATCTATGGTTTCCGTCCCAATACCAACCCAACCAAAGACTATACAATCGGAGCTATGGCCGCTAAAGGAGGTGCTCTGTTTCACGACGCCGTAATCCCAGGCCAAATTGGAGACAACGCCGAAAAAGTGGTTACCGGAAGAGCTTGTTCTAAAAGTATTTTATGGTTAGTATCTTTTGGTGATTCTTCCATCGAAGCCGCAAAAGCAGAAGCTAGAATTACAAAAGTTGCAAGTATAGAATACGAACAAACTGCAATTTTCACTACTCTCTTTCATAAATTCTGTACAGTTGTAACCGGTTCTAGCGAATCCGTAGAAACGAAAACGGATACAAAGTCTGCTACCGGAAAGAAAAAATAAGGAAAGAATCAATATGAAAAAAATCATCATCCTTACTCTCATTATACTCGGGTTTTCGATATTTCTATCAAACTGCGCAACCGGTCCCGTCCAAGGTTTTATCGCAACGGTCAACACCTTTCCGGGGGAAATCAATCGTTCCAACGACGTTCCTACCGTTAAAAAAGCGGAAGGATGTGCGCATAACGTTCTCTATTTAATCACCTGGGGAAATGCGGCAGCCGGTCAAATTGCATTGGACAATAAAATTTCCAAAATCGCGACGATAGACCATTCTACCGTTTCCGTTTTAGGGCTTATTTATAGCAACTATTGCACCATCGTAAGTGGAGAATAATTAAAATGAAAAAATTTATCAGTCTGATCGTAATCTCTCTCTCGGCGTTTTTTATTTCCAACTGCGCAACGAGTATTTTTCCTGCATTGATTTTCAATTCTTCCAGCTACCACGTATCCGGAAACCCGACGGGCGGCCCTACAGATGTAAAGATCGTCAAAAGTGGAAAATCTTGTCATTATTTCTCTATAGTGATAGCTTACTTTTATGGTGGCGGAGAAGGAAGTATTGCAGAAGCAATGAAAGACGGCCAAATTACTAAGGTAGCGGTAGTTGACAAAAATACATTTGGAATTTTAGGACCGATTTTTTCAAGAGAGTGTGTGGTAATCTACGGAGAATAAAAAAGTTTTTTATTTCCTCGTAAATGTAACTAAAAAGGCTCATTTCATTTACTTTTGTAAGGGGATGAGTTCTTTTTTTCTTTTAAGAAAATGGAATATTCCAACCATTGAGCATATACCTCACACGACCAACGTTAGTCGTCGTTCAATGATTTTACTGCTTCGTATTTTTAAATAAATCCTTTAAAAAACCTTTTTCTTTACTTGTAAATTCTGCGCTTTCATTTTTCTTGAAACTGTATTACCGATAACTAAGTAACAAGTACCTATAATTTTGCGTTTATCTAAACCGGAATTTACGCTAAAATTGTAAGGATTCCTTTATGGAGATTAGCATTACTTAAAAAATGCTAATTTTTAAATCTTCATGAAATTTGGATTCGTGTATTTTGATTTGTTTTTGTATTATAACGTGCGTTTTCGATTTAGAATTTGTCCCAAAACTGTCTTCTGTGGGAGCGGCATTGCCGCGACACTGTCCTCCGAATGTAGGAGTTCCCACGGATCATGGCTTTTTGAACATTTACGGGCTTTCGAACAGATTTTATTGTTCGTGCACTCTTGTCGGAGTTCTTACGATTCCAAGGTTTTGGGACAAGTTCTGAATACGGATTCAGCCTGTTTTTTCGGAGAGGAAAAAAATACTTGGAAAAGTCAAAGACCTCCTGTGGATTTTTAGGCGTTTTGGTATTATTTCATTCCAATTCGGCAAAATTCTAAATAGAAAGAGCATATTCCGACACGATGCAACAAATCCCAGGAACTAAAACAACTAAAAATATTACGATCGAAGCAATTTGGTTTTTGGCAATCGTGGGAATCACTCACAATTTCAGGGGATGCCGTTCAATGAACCTAAAGGCTGTCGGAATCATTATACTGTTTACGTTTTCCTGCTTTTCCCAACCACTCATCATACCGAAAGATAAAAATAAAAAACCAAGTTCCAACTTTATGATCTATCCGGCCTATGCAAAAAAATGCGGACTTCTTTTACTCATGTTCATTCTGATCGGAATTAACGATCGTTTTGTAAACGCATATTCAAAAATCGTCAAACAAGCAAAAGGTGGAATCCTTTCCCCGATCACACTTCAAAAATCCTGGCATTACGGCTTTATCGGAACGGGGTATTACAGATATGGTCAACAAAGGGGATAATGAATGAAAAAACGCAAAAAATTAATTTTTTATAATATTCAAAATACAAAAATCTACTTGCTCTTATCAAAAAGTCCGTTCCATCTTTTTATTACTCCCTTGTTCCTCTTTTCCTTCGTAAGTTGTATAGCAATTCGGGTCTATGTTCCACGAAAAGGAAGCATCGCGTACGACGTCAGCAACTTAGACACGATCCCGCACCTTGCGGTTCCAAATCCAAATCTTAATTTCGAAGTCCTCGAATCCCCGACACTCAAGAATGAAACGTTCGCAATTCGAAAACCGTCCCTTTTCTTTCTTGCACCCGAAAAATTGGAAAACGAATACGGCTCCATAGGAACCGTGATTGCAAGGGAATTAGATCGAAACAGAAACGATTATAAAACTGATCAAAAATATAAAATTTATATCAAAGACTTCGAACTCAAAACGATAGATCATTGTTTTTTCGGAAGCGAAACGGAAGTAAAACTAAACATTGAAGTTGTAAACCTTACAAAAAAAGAAAACGTTCTAGATTTTCAATACAAAGATTCTATCTCTTCAAACGTAACCGATTGTCATTTCACTTTGGCCACGACTACAGTTTTGGGATGGTTGATTTATTTACCCTACTTAGGGTTCCGGGGGAATCGAGAGGATCAACTCAATCAACTCGGAAAAACAGCTTTATTAGAATTTTCTGAAAAGCTAAAAATTACTTTAGAACAATCTTCTAAACCAGTTTCTCTCAAAAATCATTAGAATATCTTTTAAGTTTATGAATTCAACCTTAAAGTTCTTGAGCGCTTTTCTTCTCCTTGGATCGTTATTTCTTTCGATCGGATGCACCTACTCCGTAGAGAAAAAATACATATATGCAAAACCGTATTATCCAAACCAAAACTATTTCGATGAAAAAAATCCTCAATTTGAAGAAGGAAAACCGTATTGGTTTTTGGACTTTTTAGGAAATATTTTCGGGGTCTTATCCAAACTGATTCTCTGGAACAAAAAAATGAACAACCATCATTTATCCGAAGAAACGAAGAATTACCTAAAGGACTATATCAATGAAAATAATCTTCAAGACGTAAAAGTCCGCTTTAATCAATATGCTCCGATAGACGATCTTGTCCAGCTTTGGAAATCGGATAATGTTCATCCGATTCTAAAATACACCTTTGGAATCATCAATTGGTTATTCGAAGTTATTATTCCAGGAAGACTTTTTGCAGGGTTCCTTACAGGCGATCACTACAATCCGTATTCAAATACAATCAATCTCTATAGTGATATTCCATCGGTTGTTCTTCACGAAGGCGGACATGCAAAAGATTTCTCACTCAGAAAACACAGATCTTTTTATAGCATCGCCTATTCGGTTCCGATTTTCGGTCCATTGTATGCCGAGGCGCGCGCTTCGGAAGATGCTCTGGGATATCTAAGACACAAATGCGATCTGAAAAATGAATTGATAGCTTATAGAACGTTATATCCCGCTTATGCAACGTACTCGGTAGGACCGATTTTAAGTTCCACAGGTAAACTGATCGGTCTGACGGCTTCGATTCCAGGTCATATCGTCGGTTACAGAAAAGAAAAAAATGTCGAAAAGCAGAAAATTCCCGAATGCAAGCTCGTAGAAGAAATGGCAAAATAAAAACTTCCATTATACTTCTCCCATTTGAGAACCTCCGATGCATATTTTGATCCCTAGGATTATTTTTTAAATAACGTGAGTTTAC
Source organism: Leptospira mayottensis 200901116 (assembly GCF_000306675.2). Lineage (NCBI taxonomy): Bacteria > Pseudomonadati > Spirochaetota > Leptospiria > Leptospirales > Leptospiraceae > Leptospira > Leptospira mayottensis. The sequence goes on along the minus strand of NZ_CP024871.1, from coordinate 1,389,310 downwards.
CAAGATCTATCTCAAATGTGAAAATTCCCATGAAATCAGAAACACTATCATAGATAGACCTTCACCAACTGATGGAGATCTATAGCAAAAAATCGTTTCAAACCGTAAAGAGACGCAATCTGTGGGAACTACTGCTTTCGTTCAGAATAAGAATATATAACTGTAATGTTGTCTTGGCCCTTTGAAACATGGGAGTTCTCACGATTATTTGCAAAAAACATTAGGACATAATCTGCATCGAACTCACCTTATTTTAAGTCTCTTCAATCAATTACCTAACCGCAAATCGTTTGATGGAAATGTTAATTATTCGTGCAAGATAGACTCAGACAAATTGTCTCGTTACCAGAAATTTATCTCAAAATAATGCCCTAGCAATTTCCAAAGGTTTTTGTGAGAGTATTTGAAAAATTGAATCTCATTAGATATAGATTCAAAAGAACTCAAAGAAGGAAAACGAAATCTATAAAAAGAAGTTTTGAATGCAAGATTATAACTTGCCAGCTAAAGCAAAAAACTATTCGAGCAACGAATATATTCGAATTTGGCTGATCCATTTTTGCTTTAAAAACTCGAAGAATATTTTAAGTAGATCGATTATTTTTAGAAATAGCGATAATCATTTGATAAATAAGACTACGAGTTTCTAATGGAATTCCATCATAAAATGAAATCAATGTATCCTCCGCTTTATCATTTGAGATTTTATTCCATAGATAATCACGCTTTTTCATTTTTTTAACGGTTCCGGAATTTTCGTTAAGAGATGAGTTCACTTCAGGACTTCCCTGCCCTTTAATTAACCAAAGACCCGAAATACCGTGCGCTTTTTCTATATCCGCCGCAAGTTTATCTAACAAAGGACGTTTATCGTTGCAAATGTAACTGATATAGTTTTGAGACTTACCTATTGAGGTCGCAAAGTCTTCATCATTCATCGCTAATATGTTTTTAACTGCATAGCGAAGCCGTTTTCCAGGCGAGGAAAAGTCTATATTTGTCAAAGGAATTGTAATAATTTTATTTGCCATATATTCTACGTTAATTCAATTTTGAATTAGAGATCCCTTTTTATAAATTTACTAAAATATCTAACTTATACCCTTTTTATTACAACCTTAAAAATGGATTTAATGAACGGAAATATAAGTTTTTTGCAGAAATTATAAATAAATATTAAGTCTTTAAGTTTATATCCAACTAACATAAATTGTAAAAATTTATCTATGTCCAATTCCTCGGAGTATGAATTTGATTATTTTATTTTCCAACAATAAAATTAAGAAAAGTCCAAGTCTACTAACTAAAATTGAAATGGGATCTTTAGAGTATTCCTTTCTGGTTAGTACTCTTAGAGGATAAGCCAAATACCCAATACAATAGGAAAGAAAAGAAGATCCAAAATATCTCAAAAACAACTTATAATGTCGTAAACTGAACTTTGTGATAAAGTAAAGGAATTTTGAGATCCTTTTTAATCATCTGCTTCGATTTCCTCAAACGGGGACTCTTATCAAATAAAAATTCGATCCCTTACCGATATCCGTAAGATGTTAACCTAACACGTGTTTGGCGGTAAAAATATATACCAAAAATGCCACTTCCACATAAAATCAAACCTTCGCCAAAAAGGAATTCAGTATAAATCGAGATGGATATTTTTTAGGCGATTTTCATACACAATAAAAGATAAACTCTGAAGTAAATCCATTGGCCCGGTAATTCAAAAAAGAAATTGGAAAGATTATTTTGTATCTCGCAAATTCGACCTTCGTTTATAATCCTTTCGACAGACAAATAATCTTACAAACACCCTTATATCACTTGATCTCTAAGGTTTCGATTCCCGACTCAGTGAAAATTTCCTCGTACTTTGAAATGAAAGGAGCCTCTTTCTCAATTCTTTCCTCAATTGCCATTCCTTTAATTTCAGATTCACTGTAAGTTCTTATAAAGTCCCTTACTGCAAGCCTCTGAATAAGTTCATCCCAAAAAATACTGTCCTGATATTCGGTAATAAGATCGGAAATGTCCGTCTTTTCTTCGAACTCTCTGGTAAGATAATGAAGTTCTTCTTCGTTATCATACGCTACCAAATGGGAAACTTCCAGAGCCTTTGCATAAGATAAAACTTGTTGCTCCATATCCTCGAAGGCATCGTACGAATCCAATCTATCCGTAGCAGGTTCCTCTTCATCCAGAATGGAATGGTATAAAAAGCGAGTGATCGCCAAAGATTTTAGAAGGGCTTCGTACTGTTTCCGAGTAAGTTCTATGTTCATTGCAATTCCCATTTCAGAAGGGAAGGTTAGAATTGCCAAATCTATTTCTCCATAAATTGGAGTGAATATCGATTATATTCGATCAAAATGTTTGATTTTAAATAAGAATATAGATTTTAAATCGATAAAAGTTTAAGTTGAACACGTACGAATCCGCAAGTATATTCCCTTTTTATTCTACCATTTTTGGAAAATTATTTTTCGCAGCAAAAAATCTTCTAAAATTGAAAAAGAAAAATCCCAGCTTCTTATTTTTACATACTTTCTCTTCTTACCGAGTTGCCATATAACAGTTCTGCATCTAAATTCTAATAATCAGGATCAGTAGTTGCCCATCTTACTACCGCTTCCTCGTTTCACGATGATACGAATGTCGAGTCTAACACAATTGCAAGTCTAAAATTGTCATTTTACCTACAGGCAAACATGGATGGTTTTAGAGGGAATGATTGTAATTTAAAGCAGCGTTTTTAGAAACTCGGGAAACAAAAACGCTTCCGGCAGATTATCCATGAGCAATAATGCTTTTGGGTCGATAAAATATAAAATTAATTTATTTAAATATATTAATTCCCTAATATAACTCCAGAGCAAGGCGGCATCTTGAATTGTTCAAATTCGTTGTGCTCAAAAACTACGGTGGAAAAGAAATATTTTCCGCAATCCGTTGGATTAGAAAAAACTCTGATCTTTTTCCCGAAATTAAAAACGACCAGTTTACGTTCTTTTTCAAATTCCCTCAAATAGACTAGCATATCTTTCGGAACGTTTTCTTCGATCAATTTCAAAGATCCTTCCTTTAAGGCCCGACTTTTGTTTCTAAGACGAAGAACGTTTTTGTACGTATTCAAGAGGGAATCCCTATCCTCTGATTCGGTCAAAACGTTTCTTTCCCGATAATTCCCATGAACCCGAATCCAAGGAGCCGCCTCCCCACTTGTAAATCCAGCATTCGGTGAATCGTCCCATTGCATAGGAGACCTTGCCCTATCCCGAATGATAACATCCGCAAGTCCCAACATCTCGGAAAACGAATCTCCCAACCAACGGTAAATTCTCGCGAGGGGATCCTGAGCTTCCGTCAATTTAATCGTTTCGTTGGTCATGCCGATCTCTTCCCCGTAGTAAGTGACCGGAACCCCTCTTGCGGTAAATTGAAATAAGGCAACCAACTTTCCCTTTTCAAGATTGTTGTTGATCTTCATCATATAGCGTCTTTGATCGTGATTTCCAAAAACATATGTGGGAATATTCGGATATGGATATACTTCCTCCATTTTCTTGACGATACCCTTAAAAAAGTTCGTTTTGAATTTTAACAATAGGGTTTCGAACAAAAAGATGAGATTCAGACCATCTTTTTTTTCGCCTAAGTAACGTTTGATGATATGATCGTCCCCAGCAACCTCTCCAACCGCAAAACGATCCCCTTCGAACTCGTCCAAAACCGCCCTTAGTTCTTTTGCAAACGCGAAGTTATTCGGATGATTTACGGTATAAACCCTACTCTGAAAATAGCCGTCGTGATCGTTTTCCGAGACGATATATTTAAACCGAAACGGATTATCTCGAAAGTGTTTATCTTTATAGATCGCATGAAAGATATCTAAACGAAAACCATCCACTCCCTTCTTAAGCCAAAAACGCAAAACATCGAACATTGCCTTTTTGACCTCGGGATTGTAATAATTCAAGTCCGGTTGAAACTCCAAAAAACTCGCAAGATACCATTGATCGGTATTAGGATCGTAATGCCAAGCTTTAGGGGTAACGAATGAACTCCAATTATTAGGGGGTTTATTCTTCCCTCTTCCGTCCCTCCAGATATACCAATCCCTTTTGGGATTTTCACGATTAAAGCGGGATTGCTGAAACCAAGCGTGTTCGATGGAAGTGTGATTCATTACCATATCGAAAACGATTTTCATTCCGCGTTTATGAATTTCCTTTATTAGTTTTTCTGCATCTTTAATGGTTCCGTATTCGGGAGCGATCGAATAATAGTCGCTAACGTCGTAACCGTGATCCATTTGAGGGCTTTTATATAAAGGAGATACCCAGATAGTTTCAAACCCAAGATCATGAATATAATCCAACTTCGAAATGATGCCCGGAATGTCTCCGATTCCGTCCCGATTACTATCTGCAAAGGAACGAGGATAAATCTGATAAATCGTGGTCTTTTGCCACCACTTATCGATTAGATAGGAGGATTTTTTTTGGGAAATTGTTTTTTTCGCAGTCATGACTCTTCGGCTTTATGGAAGCTAAAATATTAGAATGAAGGTTGTCAAGGCGGTATTCCTTACAAATCGAATTCGTTTCAACATAAGATATGGATTTATAGTATTCAAACCCATTCTGAATCCTATTTCGATTTTTACAAAAGTTTATTCTTAATTATTCAGACAAATCGTTTATTTTAGAATTTTCAAAACATCCCGTATCTACAATCTGGATTCATGAAAGCGACCTTTTCCTACGATCCGGAAACCGTCCGCAAAGTATTAGGATTCACATCGGATACATGGTTTTATAAGGAATCATCGATTACGACTATTACGACCGCTTCCACCGAGGTGGAAAAGGGTTCTCTTTTTGTTCCTCTCCGAGGGAATCGGGACGGACATGAATTTATCAGAGACGCACTTTCTCGCGGAGCGAGTTCTTTTTTAGTCGAAGAAGACCATCCGATTCGAAAGAACTTCAATTCGGAGGAGCAGGGTAAGGCAATTCCTGTAAAGAACACGTTAGTTGCTCTTGGAAAACTCGCCGCCTTCCACAGATCTCGTTTTAATCCGATCGTAATTGCAGTTACCGGATCCAGTGGAAAAACTACGACGAAGGAAGTGTTAGGAAACTGTTTAAAAAATCTCGAAAAACCCGTATTGGTCGTCACTGAAAAGAATTACAATAACGAAATCGGGCTTCCGTTCACTCTGTTTCAGATTTCCGATCGAACTCGAATCGTAGTATGCGAACTCGGAATGAATCATAAAGGGGAAATTGCAAGGCTCGCTCAAATTGCAAAACCGGATTTTGCTCTAATTACTACAATTGGAACCGCGCACATAGAATTTTTAGGAAGTCAAAAAAACATCGCAAAAGCAAAGGTGGAAGTGGCCGAGGGCTTGGTAAAAGGAGGAAGACTCTTTTATCCAGATACGGGAGAATATTCTAAAATACTAAAAAGAAAACTCCGTCGACACAAAGGTAGATTGATTCTCGTAAAACCGGATCATATATTCTCCGTTCTTCGGAAAAAACCTTCCGGATTCTTATTGGAATACAGGGGGAAAGAGATTGAATGGAATCTACCCGGATATAAACTACTAGAAAATTTAGCGATCGCAATCGCCTGTTTAGAAACGGTCGGAGTTCCTACAGAATGGATTCGAGAAGGAATCTCCACATTTAAATCCGTCGATAAAAGACTGGATTTACAAAAAGGAAAATACTCCGTAATCAACGACACATACAACGCGAATTACGAATCGATGCTTTCATCCTTGGAAGTTGCTGATCAATTCGCAGATGGAAAAGAATTTTACGTAGTTTTAGGAGATATGAAAGAATTGGGAAAACATTCCCAAAAGTTTCACAAGGAACTCGGAAAAAAGTGCTCCGAATTCCAGAATTTAAAAGGACTTTTTACGTTTGGAACCGACTCTCTTTGGATTCGGGAAGAATTTGTTAAACGAACAGTCCTTCCCAGATTTTCCGAACATTTTGCCGGAACCGAGGAAGGACTTGTAAAACTCGTTCGGAAATTTTCGCAAACGGTTCCGGAAGGTTCCGTCGTTTTAGCAAAAGCTTCACGCGGAATTCAACTGGAGCGCTTCGTAGATTCCCTTCCTGTTTAATACTTGCAAACACCACAATCGAAAGAAACATCTTCAACAGGAGAAAAGACTTGAGCGTAAAAGTGGCAATCATCATGGGAAGTCATTCCGATTGGGAAACGATGAGAGAAACCGAATCGATCTTAAAAGAATTCGGCGTATCTTTCCACAAAGAAATCGTGTCCGCGCATAGATCTCCCGAGTATATGTTAGAATTTTCTAAATCGGCAAAACAAAACGGTTATTCCGTAATCATCGCAGGGGCTGGGGGAGCCGCCCATCTTCCAGGAATGGTCGCTTCGATGACCACACTTCCTGTACTCGGAGTTCCCATACAAAGCAAAACGTTAAACGGCTTAGACAGCCTTCTTTCCATCGTTCAAATGCCGGGAGGTGTTCCTGTCGGAACTCTTGCAATTGGAGTTGCCGGTGCAAGGAACGCAGGTCTGCTCGCGATAAGAATCCTTTCTCTCCAAGATTCTAAACTTTCCGAAAAACTTGAGCAATATCGAAATCAAATTCGAGAGGATGCTCTTTCAAAAAACAAGGACCTCTTGTGAAAGATAACAATGTTTTAGCTCCAGGTTCCAGGCTTGGGGTAATGGGGTCAGGACAACTCGCGAGAATGTTCTGTTTGGAAGCGATCCCTTTCGGGTACGAGATTTCCGTTTATTCTCCCGAAAAAAATTCTCCTGCTGCGGGAGCCGGGGCAAAATCGCACGTATTTGCATACGAGGACGAAGAAGCGTTGGTCGTTTTTTTGAAAAGTATAGACGCCCTTACATTCGAATTTGAGAATATTCCAGAAATTGCACTTTCTACGATAGATAAATTTTCGGAACAAACCGGGCTCAAAGTTCATCCTTCCCCAAATTGTATTCGAATCGCGCAAAACCGATGGAAGGAAAAAACCTCTTTTCGAAAAGCAGGAATTCCAACGGTAAACTTTTATCCTGTTTTTACGGAAAAAGATAAACTCTTTGTTCTTTCCAACGTGAAATTTCCCTGCATACTCAAAACGAACACGATGGGTTACGACGGAAAAGGACAAATCCAGTGTAAGACCAAGGAGGAACTCTCCTCTGCACTTTCTGCTTTAAAAGAACTCAATCATATCGTGGAAGAATTATTTCCGTTTACCGCAGAAGCTTCCGTAATTTTAGCGAGGTTTGAAAACGGAAAAATCCTGAACTTTCGTCCTTCTAGAAACGTTCATAAAAATCAGATCTTAGATCTCACGTTTTATCCAGGAAATTTTTCGGAAAAGATAGAAACCGAACTGGTAAACTACTCTAAAAAATTGGCGGAAAAGATCAACTATGTGGGAGTTTTCGGAATTGAATTCTTCATCAAAAACGAAGAAGTTCTTTGTAACGAATTCGCTCCAAGACCACATAATTCGGGACATTTTAGTCAAAACTCGGGAACCCTTTCTCAATTTTCCCTTCAATTGAGAACTCTTTGCAATTTACCTTGTCCGAATAAAATCCCGGCAAAGCCGATTACGATGAAAAACATTCTCGGAGAGGACTACAAACCAGATTCTCCGCTTTGGAATAGTGTATTAGAAAATCCTTATTATCATCTTCACCTTTACGGAAAAGCCGAAGCTCTCAACGGAAGGAAGATGGGGCACTGGAACTATTCTGGTCCTAATCCTGAATCCGCTTTTTCAAACTGGAATTAACTTTTCCAATCAATTACTCAAATATCCCAGATCCTGAAATACGAAATTATTCTTAAATCGGCAAAAGGATAAAAAGGAACAAAATTGTTGCCCTCATCATAATCGAGTTCAATATCTTCTTTCCTTTCTATTTCGATCAGTTGACAGAGAGTCTTTCGGTTTTAAGATCGACCTCATGAAAATTACAGACGACGTTTTTAAGAATGCACTTTCACATTTTCCATCCGGCGTTACCGTCATTACATATTCTCATCTCGGAAAACACGGCGGGCTAACCGTTAGCAGTTTCAGCTCTCTTTCACTCAATCCCCCTCTTGTTTTATTTTGCCTTCAGAAGAATATAACCAGTCACGATCCGATTCATGATTCCGGTAAATTTATCGTGAACATTCTGGCGCAAGGACAAGATTCCATTTCCAATCAATTTGCCTCGGGAAAAATCGATAAACATATTCTCATTGAAGAACTTAAATGTAAAACGGGAGAGCTGGGAATTCCTATTTTGCCCGGAATTCTTTCTCATATCGAATGTGAAGTGGAACGGTTTGTAAGCGGAGGAGATCACTCTATCGTAATCGGAAAAGTAATTTCCGCTGGGGCGGAAGACAGTTTGAGACCTTTGTTGTATTATAGAAGGGATTACTATTCGATTTAGATTAGAATTCCCTTTATCAAAAAATAAAAACGGTCCTTTGGAAAAAGATTGATCATTCTTTTTCGATTTGGATTTTCTTATATTTAAGTAAATTATAATCTACTTAAATATCTTATTCCAAAACCTTAAAGAAAAGAAGTTACGATCATTCAATAAGCTCGTAAAAATATAGGAGCCATCACGGATTACGACTCTTTGATAGTTTACGGGCTTTCTAACAGATTTTATAATTGTTAAATTCTTGTTGGAGTTCCTACATCGGTTTTGGGACAGACTATTAGGGTAAAATTTCAAGAATTAAATATTCCGCCCCTAAACATGATCGCAAAACTTATAGGCGGTTCATTTTCAAAAAACGTAGAACGGCAGACTTTGAACTCGTACCAAACTTATTTCTGAGATATTCTAATTAAAACGGAAGCGGATCTTTCAAGTTTGCCACACAAATTTTTACAATTCTAAAAACATCAAACTAAGTAGCACGCTCTCAAAAGCCTATATGATAGGAATCAATAGTAGGATTTTAAAATACGGTAAAAGCCGTCGATACGACGTAATCCGTTAGAACCATTCTGTTATTGGCAACTTAAAAATCATGATCGCAATTCCTCTTCAGATTTTGGGACAGATTTCCCGTTAAAAAAATCATACATTCGACTTACCGATTGAAAAATATTGAAATCCTTTTGTTTTCATCAGTTCGGGAGAATACTGATTCCTTCCGTCAAAAATAACCCGATTTTTCAAAAGATTTTTGACCTTTGAAAAATCAGGTTCTCTGAATTCTCTCCATTCGGTTAGGAGTAATAAAGCATCCGCACCATTCAAAGTGGAATATGCGTCAGTCGCATATTCCACTTTTCCTTCAAAATAAACTTTTGAGGTTTCTTTCGAGACCGGATCGTATACGCGCAATTTTACGTTTTTATCATATAATTTCAGAAGCAGGGGAATTGAAGGAGCTTCTCTCATATCGTCAGTACCGGGTTTGAAAGAAAGCCCCCAAACCGCAAAGGTCATTCCGGAAAGGTTAGATTCTCCGTAGAACTTTACGATTTTCTCATAGAGTCTGAGTTTCTGAGCCTCGTTGACCTCTTCCACTTTACGGATGATTCGAAGAGGAGAACCTTCGTCTTCTGACGTTTTGATCAAAGCTCGAACATCCTTAGGAAAACAAGAACCGCCATATCCAATCCCGGCGTATAAAAACTGTCTCCCAATTCTAGAGTCGGTTCCCATCCCTTTACGAACGTCCTCGTAATTTCCTCCGACAACCTCGCAAAGGTTTGCGATTTCGTTGGCAAAGGAAATCTTAGTCGCAAGAAACGCGTTGCACGCGTATTTCGTAAGTTCCGCCGAAACGACTCCCATTCTTAAGATAGGATTTCCATTAAGGACGAAAGGGGCATAAAGTTGTGCAATCAAATCGCCAGCTTTTTGGGTTTCGGAACCGATCACGACTCTTTCGGGACGCATGAAATCGTCGATCGCTGCGCCCTCTTTCAAAAATTCCGGATTAGAAACAACGTCAAATTCTTCCTTGGTTTCACTTGCAATAATCGCTTTCACTTGGGCCGCAGTTCCGACCGGTACCGTAGATTTATCCACAATGACCTTGTATCCGTTCATAGACTTACCAATTTCTTTTGCCACCGCAAAAACCGCGGAAAGGTCGGAAGAACCGTCCGGTAAAGTAGGAGTTCCCACAGCGATAAAAATGATATCCGACTTCTGCACTCCCTCGCCGAGAGAGGTGGTAAACTCAAGTCTTTTTTCCTTCCAGTTGGTCAAGACCAACTCGGAAAGTCCCGGTTCATAAATAGGAATGATACCTTTTTTAAGATTTGCGATTTTTACTTCGTCTTTATCGACACAAATCACATGATTTCCATATTCTGCAAAACAAGCACCCGCGACAAGACCTACATATCCGCTTCCAACCACACAAACTTTCATATTGAGAACCAGAATTCCGATCTTTCCAGGTTGAGAAAGAAAAAAATAAATCAGAAAGAAGTGTCTTTTTTGAATCTACTTTGTACCGGAAGCCAAGCAACCCCTTCAAATTTAGGTAAACTTAAACGTTCCAACTCGAAGGAAAGAATTCCGTCTTTCCAAAGATAACTATTTTCAACATGACTATCTCCTTCGTGTAAGGCGATACCAAGAGAATATTTGCCTGCAGAAAAATTCAAGGGAAGTCGGAAGCTGGCCGAAACGGATTCCCCCGCATGAATATTTTTCAGCGAATTTCCGAGATGATATGTGTTCGTTCCAAAGACCCGGATTCCCCGAGAGTCATCTATATGGAAACCCACGGTGAGATCCGGAATATTCCTCTTGAATATTACATGGACTGAAATTTCCACTTCGGAACCCACGGGAAAAATTTGCGGGTCCACCCGATCTTTGTATTTTAAACCCTCTGCACGGTTCCGATTGATTCGATCCGAAACTTGTTGTAAATCTTGTATCGGTAAATTTCCCGGATATAATTCTATAAGATCCAAATCCACGGAAAGACTTTCTACAATAGAATCTTTTGGAAATGGAAAAACGACGTCCTGTCCGCTCGTCGAACCCGCAATGATTTGCATGTATTCCCGAAAACCATCTACGGGATTCCCATCGAAAACCAATTTACCTTTTTCCAAAATCAAAACACGGGAACATATCGATTTTAAAAGTTCAAGATCGTGGCTTACAATCAGAGTCATAGTCCCCTGTTCCTGGAAGGAACGAAAACGTCTAAGACATTTTTGCTGAAAACTGGCGTCACCCACGGCGAGAGCCTCGTCCACGATGAGGATGTCGGGCCTTGAAAAAGTTGCAAGAGCAAACCCAAGACGCATGACCATTCCGGAAGAATATTGTTTAATTGGAATATTCTTAAATTCTTGTAGACCGGAAAATTCGAAAATCCCGTCCATGGAAGATCGGATTTCGTCTGGACTAAGTCCCCAAACAAGACCATTGTAGTAGAGATTCTCTTCTCCCGAAAGTTCCGGATTAAATCCCACCCCAAGTTCCAGAATGGAACGAAGAGATCCAGTTCTTAAAATTTTTCCGGATGCGTAAGACGACACACCTGTGAGAACTTTTAAAAGAGTGGATTTTCCGGCACCGTTTCTTCCGATCAAACCTACGATTTCTCCTGGAGAAACTTGAAAGCTTACGTTTTTAAGCGCGTCAAATTTGATGTCGTTTCCTAAAAATCCAAGAGAAAGAACGTTTAAAATTCTTTGAAAAGGTCCGCTATAACCGGCATAAACCTTATTTAGATTTTCTACTTTTAAACTCAAAGATGATCCAAAATAACGGAATGAAATTTAGAACGGCTCAAA
>NZ_CP024871.1:1350000-1375000 GCF_000306675.2 Leptospira mayottensis 200901116 | reverse complement strand
GGTGTTTCTAGAACTTGGAACGATTCTCGTACGGAAGATCAATTTACTCTAGGAATCGGAATCTCCTGGGAAAAACTTTCTTTTTCCTTTTTTGGAAATCGAATCGGAGAAGAAGAAACTTCTCTGACCGGAAAATTCGGAGTAAGTAACAACTTAGAATTCGCGGATAACTTCGATTCCAAAAATTCAAAACTCGCAAGTTGGAAGAATCGAATCGAGTCCAAGAACATTTTAGATCCGATCGTCACGTCCGAGCAAATCATACTCAAAGATACAGTTCAAGACCCGAATTCTATATCGCCAATCCGTCGTTATACGACTTTTTTCATTTCCATTCAAGAATTGTTATCCGCGGGTTTTCCTCTTTCCTCCGCATTGAAAATTTCCCAAAAGGGTTCTCGTTCTAAAAAAGAATTTTTCCAATTTTTAAACTCTCTACCGGAAAAGGAACGAGCCAAAGTTTTCGTTCTCTTGAAAAAGAAAAATCCGATTTTACGGAAGAAATAAAGATGAGATTTCGATCCATTCTTATCGATTCCAAAACTAGAACCGTCTTTTTGAGTAATTTCCTTAGAGATCCCCACAAAGCCCAATTCGGGGGCAGTGAAATCTTTTTTTTTCGAATTCAATCGAAATATTCCCGTGTAGAATCGCAGATCCAATTCGACCCCGGACATCTAAAATTCCAAATTTCCGCCTTAAGGATTTTCGTCTTTATCCTCAGCATAAAAACCAAAGTTCTCTTTTTCATCCAATCAATATATATTTTATTTTTAATATATTCTATTTTATTAAAATATCTAACTTCCATTGTAAAACCATTTTCTTGGACTAAGAATCCCTTTTTCTTTCCAGAACGTTCTTCTCTGAAAATATTCCCCCTTCTTCTCATAATGTCGGCTACTTCCATCCGTCCAGTTGAATCCAGAATAGGTGCAACATTCGAAACCTACGAATCAAGATATTTGCATTCTTCGAAAGAGAATTGGTTTTTTAAAATTTCGAATTGCAGAATGAAACCAATCCCCTTACCTCAAAACTCAGAACCGCAAATTCTCGACACGCCCTTCCCAAAAGTTGTGCAGTCAAATCCTTATAAAAGAACGAAAAATTATCCGGCCCAAAACCAAACGGTCCCGAAGACCTTAAACGATAAACGGCAAAGCGATTCGAATTCAAATTCTCGATCGGAATTTCCAAATTGTTTTACCGGTTTTGTGGAGACGAGAAATGGAACTCCTCTTTTATCAGGAAGAACCGACCAGAAATTTTTTAGGGCGAGTTTCGGCCACCGGTTTCGGCCCTTGGAAAATTTTTATTTTTTAAGAGACAACGATTTTTATACAGCACTGCCCGAAATCGACCAAGGAACTCACAAAGCCGGTTTTTTAGGTTTCAAGTGGAAAGATTGGTCCTTGGGAACTTATTTTTCCGAGAAAGAAGCCAAACGTAAACCGGGAATGTATCTTATATCTCCACTTAAGTTATTCGAGCTCGCGTATTCTCCCGAAATGAAAAAACATTACGCTTCCTTAAACTTTCAATCGAGAGATTTCTTCCTTGCAGGTCCCAAAATCGTTTCCAGAATTCAAACCTTTGGTGAAAGAAAAGAGATTGATGGAACCTTTTATTCTTCCGTGAATTCCGAAAAATTCGAATTAAAACTCACGGGTTATCGCGGAAAAAGCGAAGATCTCTTCTCTCTCGACCCAGATCGTAAGGAACTAAAAGGAAAAGCTGAACTAATCCGTTTCGGGTTCATTTCTCACTCAACCTTCACTTTAGAATGGATTCGCGCTTGGAGTCATCCTCTACACAAACAATCCGATTCTGGCCCCGAAGCAAAAAAATTCCAACCAGTCATTTCCGAAAACGACTCTAAACGTTGGGAAATCATCGCAGGCAAAGCTCCGATCTTTTACAATCCATTCTGGGGCGGAATATTTCTTTCTCTCAGAAATTATACGAACGAAACTCTCGGTCGCGGAATTTATTACGGACTCTACAAAAAGCGGTTCACAATCGAAGCAGGACAAGAATGGAGAATCAACGGAGACAAAATCACCGAAGGAAAATGGTCCTTTCGAATCAACGAGACTTGGAATTTGGAAGGGGCTTTTTTATTCCAGAAAGAAGGTAATCACACTGATTCCCTTTTCGAAGCGAGAACCGCGAGAGACGAAACGAGCTTGATCTTTACGGATCGTTCTTCCTCGTTTCGCCTCAGACTTCTTTCGCCTTACGTCGCGCTTACGGTGAGTCACTCCAGAAAAAGAGAAAATAAAAACGAAAGCATCTGGATCAATCTACAAGTACAATTTCCTTTTTAATTTTTAGAATATTTTTTAATTATAATCTATTTTTTAAAGTAAGCACACACATCGGAGAATTCGTTTCATATAGCCGTCTCAAAATCTCAAAAAAATTCTCTAAATGTCCGGTAAGTTTCTAAAAAAATACGGAAGTTCCCACATTTCGAGTTTTTGAGACGAACTCTAAAGTATATCACAAGTGAATTTAAAATCCACGATATCGTTTATATACCGTAAAACGATTATTTTTAAGGACTTTAAAGAGAGAAAATCCTTTGAACGGCCTTTTCTTCTTTTAAACCCAAATTTCCGAGCGCAGAGAGATGTAATCTGCGAATCCCCAAAACAGACTTCGCAAAACGATTCAAATCTTCCAAAGTAATGGAATAAATCTCTTTCACCCTTTCTTCGTAAGAATAATTACGGCCATAGTACAATTCCATCAGGGCAATCGTATTCATACGGGACTCCGTCTGTTCGTAGCTGATCGAAAGAGCACCTTCGTGGTTGGACTGCGCATCTAGAAGTTCCTTTTCGGTGATTCCACGATCCAAAATCGATTTAATCTCGTCGGAGATCGTTTCCAAACAAGTAACAAACTTCTCCTTGGAAGTGGAACAAACGATGCTATTGATACCTACATCTATATAAGAGGAAGGATAGGCGGTGATCTGATAACAAAGCCCTTTCTCTTCCCTAACTTTTTGGAAAAGTCTGGAAGAAGTTCCACCACCTAAGATGTGAGTGAACAGGCTCGCCAAAGAAGTATTATGAAATTCTCTTGCAAACCCATCTCCACCTAAAATGAAATAAACCTGTTCCAGCTTTTTCTTTTTCGGAAAGTAACCCCATTGTTTCTTGGGTAAGGAAAGTGCATCGATATTTTTCTTTTTCTTTCTAAATCTATTAAAATACTTTTCGGCGATCGTAAAAATCTCGTCCGGTTCGAAGTTTCCAGAAATCGAAAGAAACATATTTTCCGTATGATAATGTGCATTATAAAATTCTAATAATCTTTTATGATCGACCCCGGAAACGGATTCTCTCGTCCCGATGATGTCCCGTCCCAGAGAATTCTTAGGAAAAAAGTTCTGATAGTAGAAATCGTGAATATAATCCTCTGGAGAATCTTCGTAACCTTGAAGCTCCTCCAAAATCACTCCTGCCTCGTTTTCTATGTCTGATTGTTTAAGTAAGGGCTCATAAATCATTTCGGCTAACAGTTCTAAACCGAGACCGATATGTTTTCCGGCGACCGTTACGTGAAAATAGGTATATTCTCTGGAAGTAGCGGCGTTGGTAAAACCGCCGACTCGTTCTATGTCTTCAGCTTGTTCTTTAGCAGTCCGTTTAGCTGTATCTTTGAAAAGCATGTGCTCCAAAAAATGACAATAACCGGCATTCTTGGCAGATTCGTGTCTGGAACCTACACGAACAAAAACTCCTGCTGAAACACTGACTGTATGAGGGGCTTGTTGAAAGAGAACTGTAATTCCCCCGGACAGAACTTTTCTATAGACTAACTGTGAAGGTTCCTGCACCAAGGGAATATTAAAAAAAACTTATACTTCTTCTTCAAGAGCGTCTTTTCTGGAAAGATCGATCTTTCCGGTTTTATCCACATTCAAAACCTTGACTCGAATGATATCACCTTCTTTGACAATATCTTTCACGGAATTTACTCTTTTAAAATCGATCTTAGAGATATGACAAAGACCTTCTTTACCGGGAAGAATCTCGACAAACGCCCCGAAATCCGCAATCCGTTTTACTTTTCCTTCGTATATCTTTCCTACTTCGACCTCTGTGAAAAATCCATCCACCATCTTTGCCGCTTTTTCAGCGGATTCTTGATTGGAGCCGGAGATGGTCACTCTTCCGTCGTCTTCTATATAGAGTTCCGCTCCCGTAAGTTCGCTGATCCCTCGAACATTTTTACCACCCGGACCGATGAGTTCGCCGATTCTATCCTTTGGTATATTTCGAACGATGATTCTAGGAGCGGTTCCTGCTAAACTATCGGAAGCCTTGGAGATATGTCTTTCCATAATATCCAAGATATGAAATCTTCCCCTTTGTGCCTGTTCGAATACACTTTCTAAAACGTCGAAACTGACACCGGTCACTTTCAAATCCATCTGAAACGCGGTAATCCCTTTTCTGGTTCCGGCAATCTTACAATCCATATCTCCGAAATGATCTTCCAAACCGGCAATATCGGATAACACCGCAAACTTACCGTAAGAATCCGAAAATAGTCCCATCGCAATTCCGGAAACGCTTCCTTTAATCGGAACACCCGCTGCCATCAGTGCCAAAGAACCAGAACAAACAGAGGCCATAGAACTAGAACCGTTGGATTCTAAAATTTCGGATACGACACGGATCACATACGGAAATTCTTCCGACTTAGGAAGAACCAATTTGAGTGCTCGTTCCGCCAAATTTCCATGCCCGATTTCCCTTCTCCCTGGACCGGAAGATCTACGAACCTCACCCACAGAAAACGCAGGAAAATTATAATGTAACATGAAGGACTTCTCTTTTTGGCCTTCCAAAGTTTCGTATCTCTGATTGTCAGACCCCGTTCCTAAAGTCACGACCCCTAAAGATTGAGTCTGCCCTCTAGTAAAAACGGAAGAACCGTGAGGACCGGGAAGCGGATTGATTTCTACGGAAATAGGACGAATTTCGTCTAACTTTCTTCCGTCAAAACGTGTCCCTTTCGTGAGGACCTGTTCACGCACAATTTCGTATTCCAATTCGTGAAGATATGTTTTGATATCTTTGATCTTGTCCTCTTCTTCTACGGTTTGTTTGAAGAACTCGACAACTTCTTTGTTCACGTTAGAGATTTCTTTATTACGAGCGGTTTTGTCGGGAGTTTGATTTGCGGCGGTTAGCTTTGCAAACGCATATTCCTTTACTTTAGCAAGAAGTTCAACGTCCCGGGCTTTCAACTTAACTTCGCGTTTGACAACTCCGATTTGTTTAGCATATTCTTCCTGAAGAGTCACAAACTCGGCAATATACTTTTGAGCGAAACGAAGAGCCGAAAGCATTTCTTCGTTACTGAGCTCTTTCGCCTCTCCCTCAATCATGACAATATGAGTTTTAGTCCCGGCGACAACCAGATCCAAATCGGAGTTCACTATTTCCTTCGTAGTCGGATTCAGAATCAACTCTCCGTTGATTCTTCCAATTCTAGCGCCCGCAATCGGTCCGTTGAAAGGAATATCAGAAATCGTTAATGCAGCACTCGCGGCATTCAAAGCGTGTCCTGCAACGGAAACGTCTCCGTCTGCGGAAAGAACCTGAACCTGAAGCTGTACTTCGCAGAAATATCCCTCCGGAAACAGGGGGCGAATTGGTCTGTCTATAATTCTAGAAATGAGAATCTCATGTTCAGGAGGTTTGGCTTCTCTTTTGAAATAACCGCCGGGAAAACGACCGACAGAGTAGAGTTTTTCAGTATATTCACAAGTAAGAGGAAAAAAATCCTGCCCCTCTTTCGCATCATCAGCGGCACAAACGGTCGCAAGTAATACTAAATTTCCGGATTTATAAACGACAGAGCCGTGGGCTTGCTTCGCCCAATTTCCGGTTTCTAAAACGATTGTATCTCGGCCATATTGGCCGGAAATTGTATGCGTCACTTACGAAGTCCGAGAGTTTCGATTAGTTTTTTATAACGGTCTAATTCGGTTCTTTTGAGATAATCCAGAAGTTTTTTTCTTTTGCCTACGAGTCTTAAAAGACCGGTTTTGGAATGAAAATCTTTTTTATGAGACTTGAAATGTTCGTTGAGTTCTTTGATTCTCGCATCGATGAGAGCAATTTGCACCTCAGTGGAACCCGTGTCTCCCGCTTTGCGGGCAAAATTACTGATAATTTGTTTTTTCTGTTCAGCAGCTATCATAGAGTGAATATACCTTTTTGCCATTTTTTAAGCAATGGCACCTCTTTAAAGCTAATTTTTAGGAAAGACTCTTAAATATTTATAATCCGATTCATGGATTCCATGCTCTTCTTTTCTACACCAAGCAAGAATCTCCCTTTCGGGTGAAACCAAAAGAAATTCATTCCCGGGAATCCATTCCAATTTTATTTTTCTCCCGTTGAGCACATTTTTCACTTCTGTGCTCGGAATTTCTACGGTAGGAAATTCCAAAATCGATTCCGGGGGATGAATCTTAACCTTTCCTTCCAATAGATTTTCGTACGAATCGGCTTGGTCCAAATTTAATTTGCCGATACTTGTGCGGACCAATTTCTCCAAACGAAACGGGAAACCAACACGATCGGAAATATCCATTACTATCTTACGGATATAAGTTCCCGCAGAAACTCGAATCGTAAAAGAAATCAATTCGGGAGAAAATATTCCGAGTTCATACTGATACACTCGAATCTTTCGTACAGCAGGAACCAGTGCTACCCCCTCTCGAAAAAGATCAGATCTTCTCCTTCCGTTTACCTTAAGCGCAGAAACCTCCGGAGCTTCCTGAGTTTCCCAGGTTGGAATTTGCTCGAATAAGTCCTTGAGTTTCTCTCGATGTTCCCGAAACCAAACTTCCGTTTGTTCTTTCGAAAGCGATTCTAAGATTTCACCTTCCTTATCTCCGGAATCAGTGGATTCTCCCGGTTTGACCCAGGCTTGGTACGATTTTTCTTTTTCTAAGAATACACTAGAAAAACTAGTACAACTTCCTACAGGAAGGATCATAAGACCGCTTGCGGCCCGATCCAAGGTTCCTGTATGACCGACCTTTTTGAATTTAAGTTTTTTACGGACAGCTACTACAAGATCCGAAGAAGTCATCCCTTCCGGTTTGTGAATGATCAAAAATCCGGATTCAGTCCGTGCTCGTAGGTTTTCTGGTAAGTCTGAGTGATTCATCCAAACTCTGAATATATTCCTCATCCCAGAGAAATTGCATTCTAGGCGTAATTCTAAGTCCTAACTTCCCGGATAACGTCGTTTGAAATAAACCAGCGGCGCTGTTAAGTCCGGATAATACTTTTAACTTTTTTTTGTCCGTACAGATCGCGGTTACGAATACTTTCATATTCTTCCCGTCTTCAGATATTTCCGCACGATGTACGGAAATCATATGCACCCTTGGATCTTTTACTTTACCCGACAAGATCATCATCGCAACGGTACGAACGGCTTCCGCTTCGATTTTTTTTCTTCGGATCGGATTCAAGGTCCGGTTTTCCTATTCCAGTTTCCGCTTAATTACGGTTACATTATAAGCTTCGATCGTATCTCCGACTTTAAAGTCGTTGTATCCGTCCACTTGGATCCCACACTCGAAACCGGATACAACGTCATTGACATCGTCTTTGACCCGTTTCAGAGATTTGAGTTTCCCGTCGAATTTCGTTACTCCGTCGCTGATTACGCGAACATTAGCCGACTTCTGGATTTTTCCGGATGTAACCATACAACCGGCAATATTTCCGATCTTGGATACCTTAAAGATTTCTCGAATTTCAGCGGTTCCGATCACTTCCTCGATCTTTTCCGGTTCGAGAAGTCCTTCCATCGCGAGTTTGATCTCATCCACAACTTGATAGATGATATTGTAATACTTGATCTGGACCTGCTCTTTTTCAGCAAGAGCAATTGTTTTCGGATTTGCACGCACGTGAAAACCGATAATCAGAGCGTTCGAAGCAGAAGCGAGCATAACGTCCATATCCACAATCGCGCCCGCACCGGATTGGATCACGTTCAACTTCACTTCCGGGGTAGAAAGTTTTTCCAAGGATTCCTTGATCGCCTCGGCAGAACCGCGAACATCCGCCTTGATGATAACCTTGAGTTCTTTCAAAGCGCCGAGTTTAATATACTCGTTCATGTTCTCAAGAGTCACCTTAGAAGTGGTTCCGGCCGCGGCACCCGCGTTTCCGATTTTTTCGAACTCAATTCTATGTTGAGAAATATTTCTGGCTTCTTTTTCATCCGCCATCGCATCAAACGGCGCACCCGCATCCGGAACTCCGTCGATGCCGGTCACCTGAGCCGGAAATGCAGGTCCTGCTTCTTCGATCAGTTGTCCGAGATCGTTGTACATCGCTCTTACACGACCGGAGAAAACTCCCGCAACAAAAGGATCTCCCACACGAAGAGTTCCGTTCTGAATCAGAACCGTTGCCACCGATCCACGACCTGGATCCAGTTTCGCTTCTATAATGGTTCCTTTTGCTCTTCGTTTCGGGTTAGCCTTGAGATCCATCACCTCGGCTTGGAGGAGAATCATTTCCAAAAGTTTATCGATTCCTATGTTCTCTCGAGCAGAGATTTTGACATACATCGTTTGCCCGCCCCATTCTTCCGATTGAAGACCGTGATTGGCAAGTTCTTGCATGATCTTGTCCGGGTTTGCCGTTGGAAGATCGATTTTGTTGATGGCAACTATGATCGGAACCTCGGCCGCTTTCGCGTGACTGATCGCCTCAAGAGTTTGAGGCATCACTCCGTCATCCGCCGCAACTACTAGAATTACAATATCGGTCACTTTCGCCCCTCGGGCTCTCATGGAAGTAAAAGCTTCGTGACCCGGAGTGTCCAAAAAAGTAATAAGACCTCGTGCGGTTTTTACCTGATACGCACCGATATGTTGTGTAATTCCACCTGATTCCGTATCGATGACGGAACTTCTACGAATCGTATCGAGCAATTTGGTCTTACCGTGATCTACGTGACCCATGATAGTAACGACCGGAGGACGATTGATATAATCTCCTTCGTTGTCTTTTTCTTCTTCGATGATGGTTTCTTCGTACAACGAAACCACTTTCACTTTACAACCGTATTCATCCGCAAGAAGGGCAGCCGTCTCTGCATCGATGATATTGTTAATCGTCACCATCATTCCCATCTTCATGAGTTTTCCAATGACGTCCCCCGGCTTTAAGTTCATCTTTTTAGCGAGTTCGCCTACTTGCACATTTTCTAATACTGTAATTTCTTTCGGAACGGAAATCCCGGAAACACCCACAACCTTGGTCTTTTTAAATCTTTGTTTGAAGAATTTCGTGTTTTCTGCGCCGGAAAAATCCCTCTTATCAGAAGAGGTTTTTTCCTTATCGTGTCCCTTTTTTTTACTCGCACCAGTAGAACCTCTGGCTTGAGAAAGTTCTACTTCCGCAGAAGTAATCGGCATCGGACGTCCGCCCGGACCACCAGAACGATTTCCAGGACCACTTCCGCCAAAACGATTTCCAGGTCCAGCTTGTTGTCCCGGTCCGCGATTTCCCTGATAACCACCGCCTTGTCCTGGACCGCGATTATTTCCCTGATAACCTCCGCCTTGTCCCGGTCCGCGATTCCCTTGGTAACCACCACCTTGTCCTGGACCGCGATTCCCTTGGTAACCACCGCCTTGTCCTGGTCCGCGATTTCCCTGATAACCTCCGCCTTGTCCTGGTCCGCGATTTCCCTGATAACCACCACCCGAATTGGGTCTGACTGGCCTTTGGATTGGTCTAGATACGATGATATTGGAATCCTCTTTTTGAAAAGGAGAACGAGAAACAGGATAGGAAGAATCTCCGCTTGGACGCCCTTGAGGATCTTTATCTCTTGGAGGTCTGGAGCCAGAATCTTGTTTTCCTGAAGACTCTTCATATTTCACTTCTTTAGAGGCAGAAGGAGCCGGGCGAACAATCGGCGATTGGCCGGAATCGCCTCTTGAAGGCAATGGCGTTACCAGCTTTGCGGGAGCAGATTCTGCAATCGTTTCCTTCTTAGGAGACACAGAGGGGGAAGGGGCCGAATTTTCGTCTCCTTTCTTTTTGATGATCAGCTTTTTGCGTTTTCCCGCATCTGCCGCGCCCTGGAGCGTTTCCTTGATCGTCTTATTTTTATCTTCCATAATTGATATCCTGGCTTTCCCGAAGTTCCTAAAAACCTCAGCTCTGAATCACCCTCGACTCGGGTTTTTTCAGTTATCCTCCACCCATTCTACGGATTCTCGGAGTAACTTGAGAATCTGTCCGGCGGTCGTATGTCCAATTCCTTGTAGTTTTGCCAGATCGTCTTGACTGTATTCGATCAGGGTTTCCAGATCTTTAATTCCCTCGCTCTTCAAAATTCCGACGATACGAGCCGAAAGTCCGGGAAGGTCTTCCAGAGGAGTCAATTCCTCTTCTTCTTGTGGAACCGAAACTTTTGCTTCTTCCACAGGAGAATAGAACAGCCTTTCTAACCTTTCTCTCGCTTCCGGAGATGCAAGTTCTGCATTATATTGAGCCACTGTTTTGATATCGATTTTGTAACCCGCTAACTGAGAAGCAAGTTTCACATTGGATCCGTTAATTCCAATCGCAAGAGAAAGCTGATCGTCTGGAACGACTACCATCGCTTCCCTACCGGATCCGTCCACTTTGACCTCTACCGGTTTTGCAGGAGAAATCGCGTTTGCGATAAACTCGGACGCGTCGTCGGAAGCTTCTACGATATCGATTCTCTCATTTCCAAGCTCCCTTACGATCGATTGAATCCGAACGCCCTTCATTCCCACACAAGCACCCACAGGATCAATATCTCCACGGGTTGCACGTACTACAACTTTAGTCCGGATGGAAGGTTGCCTGGCTATATTGATAATTTCTACGAGTCCGTCATAAATTTCAGGGATTTCCATTTCGAAAAGCTTACGAACAAAATCCGCGGATGCTCTGGAAAGAGTGATTACGGGGATCGGTTCTCTTGGTCGAAGTTCCACTCTTTGAATGATTGCTTTGAGTCTATCTCCGCTGTGATACTTTTCACCCGGATTCTGTTCACGACGAGGCATGATCCCTTCTACTTTTCCAAGATCAATGCTCATCGCGTCTTTTTTCCATCTCTGGAAATAACCGTGAGTGAGTTCTCCTTCCTTCGCCTTATATTCGTTATAGAGAAGTTCTTTCTCCATATCTTTTAATCTTTGGAAGACCATTTGTTTAGCTTGGCTGGAGATAATTCTGGAAAGTTCCACTGGTTTTTCACGAAAAAAAACAACCGAACCAACTTCGGCGGATGTGTCGATCGCTTTAGCATCTTCTAAACCGATTTCGAGAGCGGACGAAGGAGTTCCTTCCACGACTTTTTTAGCGATTGCAATCACTACACTGTCTTTACCGGAGGCAAACTCTACCGTAACCGGAGAAGGTTTTTCCGATTCTTCGGATTCTTCCAAACCTTCGAGACCGGACTTTTTTTTGTATGCGGTTATGAGAGAATCTCGAATCACTCCCATAACGGCTTCCCGATCAAGGGACTTGTCCGCGCAAAATTGTTGAATCACTTCCAACAGATTTCCTTCCGATTGTGTCTTCTTAACTGCCATATCAAATACTTACGTAAAGATTCCCTTTCAGTATATCCTTGAGGTTCAGGGTCGTCTGCTTTTTTACGGCAGATTTCTTTCCCTTTTGGAATTTTTCCAGAAACACCTGATCCCCATCCCGATTCACGATCCGAAAAATTCCTTCCTGGTGTTTCTCTGATTCTCCGGATCGAAAAACCAAACGAACCGGTATCCCCCGGAAACGATCTATGTCTTCCGGAAGATTAAGTTTCCTTTCCGCACCTGCAGAAGAAACTTTCAGAGTAAAATCCAGATCCGGTGAGATCCGTTCTAACTCTTCTTTCAGTTTTCTGGAAACTTGCTCACATTCCAGAAGGCCGACTGAACCATACGGATGTTCAAGATTGTCCAAGACGACCTCGATCAACGAGTGGTTAGGCCTTTGGTTGACCTTTAATGAGTACAGCTTGACAGGCAAAAACAAGACGTCATCCAGAATACTACTGATTTCTTCCCTGCTTACTGTCAAACCCCGGCCTTAGAGAGAAAACTCAAAATGAATGAATTTTTCCTGATATCCTAATCAAACTATTCAGATTTAGTTACAGTGTAAAGTAAAAAAACCCAGGTATTCAAAGACCATAGAAAATCCCAGGATTATTGCTTGTTTTCCAACCAATGTATTGGATGGTATTATCATTACATTCATTGAGACATCAGGCTTTCATGAGAAATCTCCACAACAACACAAAACGACGAACTCTTTTCTTTGAAATCGTTTTATTCGGCGCATTGATTCTAAGTTGTACCCGTTTCAAAGTAGACAATTACAATTCGTATCTCTACGGAAGAATCAAATTGGGAAATACTCTCTCGGACGTTCAGGCTAAAATTTTGAACGGAGTTCCGACCAATCTACCCCAGACAATACCGGTCGTCTCCAGCAAAATCTACGTTCCGGACTTCGAACAATCTCTGCTGAAAGTATTCTCCACAGACGGAGAATTAAAATTCATCTTAGGAACGCTCAAAGAAAAAGTCGGCGATAAATACAAATTGTTCACGGCTAAAATTGGAAAGATCGGACTCATCGCAGTCAACAGTGACGAAGATATCTATCTTCAATCCAGAATCGGAAAGGAAGAACAACCTAAAACAGATCCGACAACGGAAGATATCTTTTTGAAAAAAAGCGGATCGTTCGATACAGAATCCAAGGAAGCGATTCCATCCGTGATTCTTCATTTTTCGGACTCGGGAAAACTTTTAAATTCCATCTACGTAGAAGGGATTTCCGGAAACACTCCTTTCGGTTATATAGAAAGAATGGAAGCGGGAGAGGACAATCTTCTTTTCGTGTTTCATAGACTAGGTGGAGAAATGAAACTTTCTGTATATGACAACGGAACTTTACTTAGATCCGCAAGCGCCTCTAATTTTGAGGCAGTTATTTCAGATACGGAAACTACACAGGCAAAATTAGAAACCATTCTCCCCCATTTCGAAGGTAAATATGTAGTCGCCTCATTCAGCATTTTCGATAAAAAAAATTCCAGATTCAAATCGCGCAAAATCTTCAAATACGATTTCGAGGCAAAGGTCGCAACCCCTCTTAAGGAAATCCAGGACCCTTCGGAATCCTTATATTGGATTTTAAAAGACAATAATTTTTTTATCTGGGAAACAGAAACCGAAGAGGAAAGTTCAATACGACTCCAAGTGCATGACGACGAAGGAACTCACGTCAACAATATCAGACTCAATTACCTACCTCCGAGAGGGCTTTGGAGAGAAACCTGGATGGACCTAAATGACGAAATTTATTCTGCAAGGATCAAGTCCGGCTATCTGGAAATCCATAAATGGAAATAAAGTTTTTCGAATATTCAGAACCTCTATTTAATGACGAAGAAAGCCGGGATCTGGATCGAAAAACAATCTCCTCTTCCGGAATTTCCGGTTCTCACTTTATGGGTTTTGCAGCCCTTTCCATTTATCAAAAATACAGAAAAAAGCTTCTCTCTTACGATCTTGTTCAAATCCTCTGTGGAAACGGGAATAACGGAGGAGACGGACTCGCGCTCGCATTTTTTCTGATCCAGGGTGGAATAAAACCGAAAGTTTATCTGAAAGACGGCAGCTTGTCGGAAGAATCCAAATTTTATAAAAATGCGTTTCTCAATTCGGGAGGTAAGACACTTCCCCTGGAATCCTTCGAAGTTTTTTCCGGTAAAAACAACATATTTGTCGTGGATGCACTTCTAGGAACGGGTTTTCGTTTTCCCTTAAAAAGTCCTTTAGACATCGTCATTTCCAAAATCAAAGAAAATAAACAAAAGAACCCGAAAGGCAATTTTATCCTCAGTATCGATGCGGTCTCTGGTTTTAACGAAGATTTTCCGCTTCCTTTTGAAACTGATGCATTAGCCGAAATTGGTATAAAAAAATGGAAAAACCGTTTTTTACCCGGCAAAGTGCGTAAAACATTTCACAGAATAGGTTTTCCAATCTTATCTCTTTCCATTCCGGCGATCCCGAGCGATCAAAACCAAGGCGATCCTGTCAGCAGAACTACATTCAACATCGAATTCAATCAAAATCAAATCGAATCCAATAGAAAAGGAAAAGATTCATCCAACGAAGATCAAAAAGCCGAATCAAATAAAATCAAAGATCAAGTCCCTTTCGAGCCCAAAACTCAAACCGGTAAAATCCTTTGGAAAAAAATTCCAAAATTTATTCTAAAAAAAACCTTTTTAAGAGAAGAAAATTCTCATAAATACAAAAACGGTTCTTTGGTCCTCATCGGAGGTTCCCAGGGAATGTCGGGGGCGGCGCTTTCTTCTCTACTCACATTTCACGAGTTAGGCGGAGGAATTTCTCTTCTTTTGACCCCCTCCGAAAAAACAGTCCGGAGGGTTTTAAAAAAAGATCCTTCTTTGATGGTAAATACGATTCCAGAAAGTTCCGATATCATGAATATTCCTTTCGTTCAAAAAGCATCCGTTTTTCTTTTAGGTCCGGGCTTAAAAACGGAAGAATGTCCGATTTTTCCTTTACCAAAAGAAAGATTTTGCGTTCTTGACGCTGGAGCTATTAAAGCATATCAGAATATTCTATTACATGAAAAAGTATTGATGACTCCCCATACGGGAGAACTGGAAAATCTTTTAAACACAAAAATAAAATCGATTGAACAAGGAATTTCTCTTGCGAAAGAATACACAAAAAACTTCAAAACGTATCTATTGTGGAAAAGACATTCCTCTTTTTTAATAGATCCCAATGGAACAGTTTTTCTTTGGGAGACACCGGAACCGAAATTGGCTGTGATGGGAACGGGGGATCTTTTGGTCGGAATTCTTTCTTTTTATCTCTCAAGGAACTTTACAGTCCCCGAAGCAGTTCAACTTTCATTTTCTTTACTCACTCAAGCGGCAAAAAAATCAAAAGGTTTTCCGACCGCTTCCGAAATTCGTAAACTACTAACAAAGGGAGACAATTGACATGGGCGGCGGTTATCATTCTCGTTCTCCGGAAGAACTCAGAAAATTCCTGGAAGAAAATAGAAAACAATCCAGTGGCGGTAAATTTTCGAGAGTACGTTTGATTTTTATCTTAAATTTGGTTTTAGTCGTCCTAGTGATCGGTATGGTCGCAAAAACGATGAATCCAGGAGCATTCACGGTTCAATCTTCCTCTCCTAAATTGAAAATTGGATCCATCACCTTATATGTTAAATCAAGTCGAGAAGGTAAGGAAAGTTTTCCGACCTTTTTCTTATTTATGAAAAACGAGGACAACTCAAAAGAGGCTCGTTTTCCCGATATAAGTTGGAATTTTAAAATCCTCTTAAGTAACAAAGACGGCATCAATTGTGTGGATACGATTTGGAACGTTCCCCAAAAAACATTATATCCGGGCAAAATTGAATTTGCAAGATTCAGACTAAACGACGATGCAATTGATTTACTTCCTCCAGATTGCAAAACAAAACCTTCCGAAAACTTTCTGGAAAGAATATTCCGTAGGGCCCATTCTCCGAGCGGTTTAAAATTAGAATTAATCGTCTCCCACAAGGAAGGCCAAAAATTTTTATCGATTGAGAATCCTTGAACGAAATTCATTCTTCGATCGACTTTGACGCCTGAGGAGATTCCAAACAATCAACAACGATAACAACATCCAAACTTAAGATATGATCCTTCCGGAATGGAAGAAATCAAATTATCCTTACTCCACAAATACTTCGGCATTTGAGAGAAGAGTGACCATAGAAAATTGCGATCAGGCGATCAACCAAACTCAAAAAAATAGAAAGTTTGTTTTCCCTTGGCCGACTAAATTCCTCCTAAATTGAGAAAGAAAAAGAGCATAACGCAAATAAGATCAAAATTACTTAACGTAAGCTTGATATAAGAAAATTAAAAAATTCTAAAAGTAACAGTTCCTACATTTTTTTAAATTCGTAATAGATCTAAAATAGCGTGAAAGCTCCCACATTTAATTCTATTTTTTCCGGAAAAATTAACTTCTATGAGATAAGTTTTCGTTAGATAAACTCGCGTTAAATATTATACTTTTTGATATCGGCCGCGATACGATCGTTAATTTGGCGCTGTGCGCATTCAGTCACCACCCGAATCGCTCTTTGTACAGCAAGAGCATTAGACGAACCGTGTCCAATCAAACAAATTCCGTCCACACCCAACAAAAGCGCACCGCCATATTCCGCATAATCCAGACGTTTTTTGATGGCTCCGAAAGTAGGCTTAAGGAGCAAAGCTCCAGTCTGGGCTAGACTAGATTGTTTGATACTTTCACGCAAGACGTTGAAAATGGATTTGGAAAGGCCCTCGGTCGCTTTTAACACAATGTTTCCGATAAAACCGTCGCAGACCACAACGTCCACATCCTTACCACCTCCATAGAGATCTCGTCCCTCCACATTTCCTACGAAACAAACCGGAAGTTTTTTGATCATTTCGAACGCTTTTAAGGAAACGGCGTTCCCTTTTTTATCTTCTTCTCCATTGGAAAGAATTCCAACCTTAGGATTAGAAATATTGAATATTAGCTTTGAATAAATCTCTCCCATTACGGCAAACTGAGCCAGATAATCCGGTTTACAATCGACGTTAGCCCCGGCGTCCAACAAAAGCATCGGGGGCCCGTTCTCCTGAGGAATGGGAGCCGCAATCGGAGGACGTAAAACACCGGAAATTCTCCCAAGATACAAAAGAGCCGACGCCATGGTCGCTCCCGTATTTCCGGGAGAAAACATACCTACACAGGTTTTATCGGCTACAAGTTGTGTGGCTTGGACTACGGAAGAATCCCGAAGGGTACGCACTGCGATCGAAGGAGAATCGTTCATATCAATGATCTCCGAAGCGTGCTGGATTCTTACTTTCGATGTGTCGTATTCGAACTTAAGGAGAATTTCTCCGATCTCTTCTTCTTTGCCGACCAGAACGACATTAGCTCCATCCTGATTTACGGCATTTACGGCGCCTTCAATGATTTTCTCCGGCCCGTAATCGCCGCTCATTACGTCGACGGCGATCCACATCATAGAAATTAATTTTCTTCTTTCGGCTTCTTGACTTTCGGTTCTAAAACAACTCCGGTTTTATAAAACCCGCAGGTAGGACAGATTCTATGAGGTAATCTGTAAGCATTACAATTAGGGCAAGGAACCAAATTCGGCTTTCCGATGGCATGATGCGCCCGCTTTGTTCTAACTTTTGATTTCGATTTTCGTCTTTTGGGAACTGCCATTGCTTTCCTCTTGGGAAATTGAATTGTTAAACAATACTTTTTTGAGGGTGGTAATCCTCAACTATTATTTCGATTCAATGCGAAGAAGAAGACCCTTTTGGGAACAAAAATGGATCACTCTCGGGTCCTGTCTCTCTCAGAGTGGCTATAACAGCGATGTGCTGAGTTTAGAAAGACAGCTGTGAACTCTCACAAAACGCTCCTTATAGGTTTTGTGTTTAGATTTTGGAGAGAGAATCCATAAACTCCGCTGCTTCCTTCCGTTTCCCGTAGAGAGAAGATCGGTTGAAAACCAGTCTGGCGGAAGATTCTAGGATTATACTCAGCTCTTTGAGGCCGTTAGCCTTAAGAGTCCCGCCAGTCGAAACCAAATCCACGATACAATCGGAAAGACCAACAAGCGGCGCCAACTCTATACTTCCGTAGAGTTTAAAAATCTCGCAGGACAACCCCTTACGAAAAAAGAATTCTCTCGCTAAATTCGGATATTTGGTCGCAACGCGAATCTTACGATGACGCGCTTCCAATGTATAACCTTCAGGAGCGGCGAGGGAAAGTCTGCATTTTCCAATCCCCAAATCCAGAGGAGTGACTAAATCGTAACCGCCTTCTTTAAGGACGTCCCAACCGCTGATCCCCGCATCCGCCGCACATTGCTCCACGTAAGTCGCGACGTCTTGGGAACGCACGAGAAGAATCCGAATTTTTCCCAGAGGATCATTATAAATGAGCTCTTTAGAATCCGGATCGGGCCTCGCGGAAAGCCACCCCTTGGAAATCATCAAATCGATGCTTTCTTCAGCCAGTCTTCCTTTAGGCAAAGCCAGAGTAAGCATTAGCCTTTTTGATTGAGTTGTATAAGTAAAAACGTAGCGTATTGTTTGACGGTGTTGTAATCGCTCGCGGGAGTTTTGATTTCCTGATCCAATACCTTTTTCAAGGATTCAGCCGCTTCCGCTTTCTTGCCGTTCTTTACCTGAAGCCTTCCTGTTTGGTACAAACTCCAAGCCAAAAATCCATTCGCCTCTCTCGTGTTTGCAAGCAAAGTCGCCGACGTGTTAAAGTCGGTTTCGGCCAACGCAAAATTTCCCTCTCTTTCCCGAAAATTTCCGGCGAGATAGAAATAATACGCTTTTACTGGTGTCGGTTCCTCGATCTTCTTTCCGGCCCATTCTAATTTATCGGCGGCCTTTTGAAATTCCCCATTACGGGAATACAAATCACTAAGAATCTTCGCAAGCCTAAGTTCCAGTTTTTTGGAGGAATACTGAACGGAAATCTCTTCGTAAGCCTGAATCTTCTCTTTCAAGTCGATCGTTGGGTTAGCGCGGAATTTTTTATCCAATGCCTCTAACACAATCGTTCCTTTTTCGAATTGGGAATCCTGATATTGTACATAGGCCACTGCGACAAGAATAACGACCAAAATTAACCCAACCCCGATCAAAACCTCTTTGATTCGATTGGAAATGGCCCTGAAAAATTTTATCAGAAGCAATTCTATCTTATTCCCTTGAAAATCAGCGTAAGGATCGACTTTCACTTCTTTGGTTATCTGACCGACTTCGTACCGTTTCATATCCAGCCCTTCATTCTAAGATTTTTTATCTGAGAGAAGTGTTTAAAAAACTCCCTAAACTTTCACGGGAAGGAGTATCCGAAGTCTTGAGATACTTGGACATTTCCTCCCTCTCCAAAGCTTTGTCAAAATCCTTGATAGAGAGAGAAATTTTCTTATTCTTTACATCCACCTTAATGACTGCAGTTTTTATAGCCTCGTCCGGTTTATACAGTTCCGCAAGGTTGACCTCTCGTCCGTTCGGAACTTCGGAGATATGAACGAGTCCTTCGATTCCGGGAGCGACTTCCACGAAAATACCGAATTCCTTAATGGACTTAACTTTTCCTTCCACAATAGTACCAATCGGATGTTCGTTTCTAAAGATCTCATACGGATTTTCCATCAGTTGTTTAAGACCGCAAGAAATTCTCTGCGCGTCCAAATTCACATCCAAGATCATATATTTTACGGTGTCGCCTTTTTTGAGTTGAGAAGTAGGATTAGAGACTTTCTCGTCCCAAGTAATATCGCTGATGTGGATCAGGCCTTCGATCCCATTTTCCACTTCCACAAACGCACCGTATTTGGTGATTCCCGTTATCACCCCTTCGAGAACATTTCCTCTACGAATTTCGGGACTTAGTTGATCCCAAGGATTCGGTTGCAGTTGTTTTAATCCTAAAGAGAGTCTTCTGTTCTTGAAATCGATATCCAAAACCAAAGCTTCCACTTCTTGACCTTTTTTTAATATATCTTTGGGCTGAGGAGGTTTTTTGGACCAAGCTAACTCGGAAGTGTGGATGAGTCCTTCTAGACCCTCCTTCAATTCTACGAAAGCTCCGAATTTGGTGAGAGAAGTGACTGTCCCACGAATAACCATCTCTTTTTCCAAAGAACGTTCCGCCCAAACCCAAGGATCTTCGTAGAGTTGTTTCAGACCTAATGCGAGTTTATTATTTTCTTTGTCCAACTCAAGAATGACAAGTTCCACTTCTTGACCGATTTGAAAGTATTGTTTAAAAGGAGCGTATTTTTTGTAGGAGATATCTCTTTGACGAAGAAGTCCGGTAACTCCGTCCACTTCGCAAAAAACTCCAAAGGAAGCAATTTTACTTACGACCGATTTTACCTTATCCCCTACTTTGAGTTTCAAAAGAAGAGCATCCCATTTCTCTTCGTTCACTTCGTCCAAAAGTTTTTTTCTGGAAACCACTCCAGAACGGGTGCGGTCGTTGAGCTCTATAATTTTAAATTCGAGCTCCTTGTTTTTGAAGGTCTCCCCTTCTTTAAATTTATAACTGAGTTGAGAAGCCGGAAGAAAAAGTTCCACCCCTTCCACATTTACGATATAACCTTTGCCCTTGATTTCATTCACTAAACGACCGGCAACTTGATAACCGTTTTTAAAAGCCTCTTTTACAATCTCCCAACCCTTTCTCTGATCGGCTTCTTTTTTAGAAAGAACACAACCCGAATCCTGGGATTCCTTTCTTTTTACGATTGCGGAAACGTAATTTCCTCGCTCCGGAGCTTCGTCGAAATCGCCCCTCGGGATACGACCTTCTTGTTTGAGCCCTTCGATCGCCACATAAACGTAGTCGTTGTCTACGGAGACGATTTTTCCTTCAACGACCTGATCTTTCCGGAGTTCCGGTTCTTCGTGTATTGATTGTTCCCACTGTTTGAAAACTTCTGCAAAAGTGGACTTCTCTTCCTTGTTTGTCATGGGGCGTAGGCTACTCGGCTAATGGTATTGGATCCGTCTGGAAAATTAGGGGTCATCGATCCAGAATTTCGAGGATCTTGCTGATTACACTATTTTTAGAGAGAATATCAGTGTCAATTAGGATTGCGTCATTTGCCTGATAAAGAGGTGCAATTTCCCGTTCCATATCGGACTTATCTCTAAGAATAATTTCTTTTTCGATCTCATCCCGATCAACCTGGATTCCCTGCTCCTGCAACTGTAAAAACCTACGTTCTGCCCTCACCTTCGAAGAAGCCGTCAGATAAAATTTAAATTTCGCATCCGGAAATACTTCGGTGCCGATATCCCTTCCGTCCATAATCAATCTATGAAGCTTAGCAAGGGTATGAAGTTCCTTATTCACAAAGTTTCGGTAAATTCTACGATTCGCAATATGTTTGATCTCCCTTGTAATTTCTGGAGTTCGAATCGCCAAAGACACCTCCTCTCCGTTCAGAAAAATCCGATTTTCTTTTCCTGCGGAAAATTCGCACAAAATCCGAATATTGGATAAACTTCGTTCCGCCTCGGAGGTTTTTACCCAATCTGCAAACGATTCTGTGCTAGGTGAATTGCCGTGGAGCCGAAATAGATACAAGGTCAAGGCTCTGTAAAACGCGCCGGTATCCAAATAATTGAATCCGATTCTCTCGGCGATTTGCCTTGCCACTGTACTTTTGCCCGAACCGGCCGGACCGTCCAGGGCGATTACATTTTCATTCATACAAACAACTCCCAAGTAATTTTTCAAAACCCGGAAAAGAGGTTTCGATCCAGGAAGTTTCGTCTATTTGGAGATTAAATCCCGAAAGCGTTTTGAAAATCAAAAAGCTCATTGCGATTCGATGATCCATATATGAAAAAACGGAGATTTTTTTTCCGGAAGCGAGAGATTTCCAAATCTCCGAAGACTGAGGCGAGGTTCCGTCAAACGCATATCCGTCTGGATGCTCTTCTACTTCAATTCCAAGCGCCCGAAAGTTAGAAACCATCGTATGGATCCGGTCCGATTCCTTGGCGCGTAATTCCTCCGCATGACGGATTTCAAAACCGCCTTCCGCAAAAAGTCCCGCGATGGAAAGGATCGGAATTTCGTCAATGATAGAAGGAATCAACGATTCCGGAATATTCGTTTTTTTTAATGCAGAAGGGTAAGTCTTTAGATCCCCTACCGGCTCTCCGCATTCCATCTTTTGATTCTGGATTTCGATTTTGGCACCCATCAATTCAAGAGCTTTTAAAATTCCAATTCGGGCCGGATTGAGCCCTATGTTTTTAATGAGTAAATTTCCTTCTTTAGCCAAAACTCCGAGAACCAAAAAAAACGCTGCGGAAGAGACGTCTCCCGGCACCTTAAATTCTCCCCCGTTCAAAACATATGGAGGTTCGATCTTAAAATGAAACGGGGAAATTCGTTCGATCTTGTTGCCTAAAAACTGGAACATATTCTCCGTGTGATCTCTGGATAGTATGTTTTCCGAATATTCCAAATTCGTTTCGGATGCAATCGCCGCAAGCATCAAACAGGACTTGATCTGTGCGCTCGCGATCGGACTTTCATAACGAAAGCTTTTTAGTTTTTTTCCTTCTACTTTTAAAGGAGCGGTTTCTTTTTCCCCCAGACCGAGGATGGAAGCCCCCATGGCAGTCAAAGGTTTAATGATTCTACCCATGGGACGCTTTTTTAGAGAACCGTCTCCCGTAAGGACCGCGTTCACTCCGGGTAAACCACAGATGAGTCCCGCAGACAATCGAATCCCCGTTCCCGCATTTCCGAAATCAAGATCCACGTTAGGCGAAATAAGACCGCCCTTACCCGGACTTTCAAACTCGTATTCTCCCGGTTTGACTTTTCGGGTCTTCAATCCAAGTTTGGTGAACGCAAACATCGTGTTTAAAGGGTCTTC
Source organism: Leptospira mayottensis 200901116 (assembly GCF_000306675.2). NCBI lineage: Bacteria > Pseudomonadati > Spirochaetota > Leptospiria > Leptospirales > Leptospiraceae > Leptospira > Leptospira mayottensis. The sequence goes on along the minus strand of NZ_CP024871.1, from coordinate 1,352,387 downwards.
CGCTTCCAAAAATCCGGTCACTTTAGATTTTCCCTTGGAAAGAGCGGCAAACAGAACGGAGCGATGGGAAAGGGATTTGTCTCCGGGAACCGTGATTTCTCCGGATTTGAGTTTAATGTTTTTTGGAATCATCCTGGTTCTTCAAAATATAATCTCTGGATCTACGGGAAGTTTCCATAAACCGTTCCCATTCCTTTGGGTCTAGAGTGCTTTTTGGATTCAATTTTTCTAATACAATATCGAGTCGATCGCGGTAATCCAGAAGAGACTTGTAGATTTCGTTCTGGTTAGAACCAAAAATCGCCGCCCACATCTTAGGGTTGGAACCAGCAATTCTAGTCATATCTCGAAACCCTCCCCCGTTCAAGGGAATCGGAGAAAGATCGGTGTAACGTTTTACGGTCTTCTGATTGGCCGCCCAATCCGCCATAATCGAGGAAAGAATATGAGGAGAATGGGATAAATAGGATAATATGGAATCGTGCTCCTCCGCCGAAATTTCGATTGTCTCAGCACCAACGAATTTCCAAAAGTTTTCTAAACGATTTTTGATTTCCGGTTTTGCATTTTTAGGAGAAGTCAAAATACAAAGTCGACCCTCGTAGAGTGAAACGTTCGCGAACTCAAGTCCCGATTCTTCGGAACCGCACATAGGATGAGAAGAAACATAGTTGTGCCCGCCTGGGAAATGCGTTTCCACTGCTTGGATGATATCCTTTTTTGTGGAGCCGAGATCGGTAATCATTCCCGCAAAATCGGTCGGCAACTCGGAAATTAATCCCACAGTAAGATCCACCGGAACTCCAAATATGATAAAATCGTAATCTTTCCAATTTTTAGAGGAACGAAACTCCTCCAAAGTAAGAATCGCATCCGCGGATTTCAGGGATTCTCCTTTTGCTTTACTTTTAGAAGAACTCACGATTCCTGTAACGTGCGCCGAAATTCCTTTTTTTTTGAGGGCAAGAGAAAGCGATGCCCCCATAAGTCCTAATCCGTATATAAGAATATTAGAAAATTCTAATTTCACAGGCTTTGTGGAGACATCGGGTAGGAGCCGAGCACTCTTAGAAAAATCGTATTTTCCTTCAGACTTGCGAGGACGTTCTGAATCGATTCGTCCTTTTGATGACCGTAAAAGTCAATGAAGAAGTTGTATTCCCAGGAGTTTCTTCTCGTGGGTCTGGATTCGATCTTTGTCAAATTCAACTGACGATCGAAAAACGGTTTTAATACTCGATAAAGCGCACCTGGTTTATCGGGACAAGAGAAAACGATCGAAGTCTTATCGTTTCCGGTAGGCGGACATTGATTTTTTCCGATGATGAGAAACCGAGTCGTATTGTCGACAAGATCTTCGATGGATTCCCGGATCAGACTGAGCCCGTAGATTTCCGCGGCAATGGAGGAGGCAATGGCCGCACAAGCGTCTTTTTTTTCCGCTACGATCTGAGCCGCCTTGGCCGTGGAAGACGTTTCTACGATCTCCACGTGAGGTAGATTGGCCGCAAGCCAATTCTTACACTGGGAATTGGCGATTTTGATTCCGTATAACGATTTGATCTTGGAAAGATCGTGTTCAAATCCAAGAAGGCTAATATTGATTCTTAAATAGTGTTCGGAATAAATGAGAAGATCAGAAATCAAAAATTGATCCAAAGTCGAATTGACCAAACCTTCGCTGGAGTTTTCCACCGGGACGACTCCGTAGTCGATCTTATCGGTTTCCACAGCGCGAAACACGTCCGGGATCGAATTGAATTCTAACGCGTTAACCGAAGCCCCGAAACGAGTACGGACCGCCTGGTTGGAAAAAGATCCCGCAGGTCCGAGGTAGCCTACTTCCAATCCTTTTTCCACAGAGATAGAACCGGACATGATCTCTCGGTAGATCGCAAGCATCACTTTATCTGGAAGAAGTCCCGAACTCAAAGACTTTATCTTTTCGTAAACTTCCTTTTCCCGATCAGGACGAAAGACTGGTTCGTTTCGTTCTCGTTTGATCTCCCCGATCTTAGATGCAAATTCAGCTCGAGCCTGAATCGCTTTTACGATTTCCCGATCGAGAGAATCAATCTGATCCCGAAAAATTCTAAGTTGTTGGTCCAAATCACTCATGTTCAAGCAGATCGTCCAGATTTTCGAATTTCAATTCTTTAACTTCCACGGGTGCCGGAAGATCCGATAGTTTATTCAACCCGAAATGAATCAAGAATTCCTTTGTGGTTCCGTACAAGGCTGGTCTTCCCGGAACTTCTTTGTTCCCGATCGGTTTGATTAACTTTTTAGAGATGAGGGAAGTGACCATAGCACGGGAAGAAACTCCCCGAATTTCGTCGATTTCCGGAAGTGTGATGGGCTGTTTATAAGCGATGATGGCAAGTGTA
>NZ_CP024871.1:1342500-1345000 GCF_000306675.2 Leptospira mayottensis 200901116 | reverse complement strand
TTCTTCCAAATCGGGAGTGGACTTAAATACAACTCCCAAATTCTTCAGGTTCTGAAGAATCAAGGAAAAACGAAGTCCTTTCATTGGAGAATCTTTCCCAAGAGTCACCGAAATTTTCCAACACTTGCCGGATTTACGGATCTCTTCTTCGAGTTCTCTCACCTCTTCCGCTTCAAGGTGAATTTCCAGTCCACCCGGTCGAGACGGAGTCGGTTTCGGTACGGACACTGGTTTCTCCGATTTAGGGGCAGGAGCCGAAGCAGTTGGAGCATCACCTACATCCGAAAAAGAAGAAGGATCTTTTTCGTAGGCATCCAGCTTTTGAATCATATCCGTAAACGGGGTATCGATTTTATTTCCTTCAGCCACACTTCGAATCACATATTTGATTAGGTCAAAACACTGAAAGAGAAGGTTAACGAGTGGAAGTTTGACTTGCAATTTACCGTCCCTTGTCAATTGAAGAAGATTCTCCATTTTATGAGCAAGATCGGAAAGATTATATAAGCCTACAAAGGCCGCGGAACTTTTTAAGGAATGAGCGGCACGAAAGATATCGTTGATGATCGAAAGGTTTTTATGATCGGCTTCGAGTCTGAGAAGGTTGGTGTTCAATTCTTCTATCTGATCTTCCGATTCCTCCAAGAATAGTTCGGTATATTCTCCTAGAATTCCAGCCATTAGATTGCCTCCCGTTCAAAGTTAATCAGGACGGATAAGTTTAGATTGAGTATCAACGTTTCGTCCGCCTGGCTGACTGATTCTATCAAGGAACTATAATTGAGAGTAAGGTCATCAGTGGTATTACTATTGATTTTGTCGTATTGGATCTTTACCACTTGCCTCACCGTATCCACGAGGATCCCCGCACGCTTTTCATCCTGCACAACGACGATAATCCTCGTAGATGGAATGATGTCGCTATAACCGATTCCGAAAACCTGCTTCAGATCTATTATCGGAATGATTTCTCCCCTAAGGTTGATCACCCCTAGAATATAGTCGCCTCCGTTCGGGATTCTTGTAATCGGAACCGGTTTTAAAATCTCATGGATCTTCAGAATATCGATTCCGAAAATTTCCTCGTTCACGTTAAAAGTTAAATATTCCTTCTGAGACTCTGTGGTCTTATCCGCTTCCAAGGATTCAAGGTAATGTCTACTATCGAATGAGGCCATATGATTGTTACCTAAGGTTCTCCATAAAAAATCCAGAATCAATCTATGAAACAGATTGCAATTTGTTTTTCAAGAACAATCGAAAGAAAGAATTTCCTAAATCTAAAAAATTCTTACACTTTTTCCAAAGTGAACTCTTTTTTCGATAAAACCAAAGTTACATGCTATACATAGATTACCGATCACGCATCTTTGTTCTACTAAGAACTGACACAACACCAAACGCCGAGAAATTAAATTTCGAAAACAACGGGCCGTTATCTGTTTTGCAAACCTAACATTCACTCTCCGGTGCCGATAAAATCTCAATCGAATCAGTGGCCCACAAGTCGTATCGTTAGACTTTCCACTCCCTAAGCGTCTTAGTGTTATTACCCAATTATCGATCTACGGAGAAACACTTACTTGAGTTTCTTGCCGCCGCATCCACTCATCGCGTCACTTGCCGTCGAATCTAACAACGTGAATAGCCGACATACTATCAAATAGACAATATTTTAACGTTTTTTCAGACGATTTGATAGTTTTTTTTCTCTGTAATAACTTGGCCTACTCTTATGTCGTGATCTTCTTTTGGAAAACTTGCAGGGAAAAGTTCCTCGTAAGTAAGTCCAATCAACTTACTCGGATCCACTGCACAAAGGGTTCTATCATAAAAACCCCCTCCACGTCCGAGGCGATAACCGAACTCATTATAACCTAAGGCAGGCACGATAATCCACTCAGCTTCGTGAGGACTCAAAGTCTTTGTTCCATTGGGCTCTAAAATACCGAATGGACCGTTTTTCCAAGCCTCAGGAAGAACAAACTCCAATTTCCGATCCATAATCTTTGGGAAATAAATTTCCTTCTCGGTCCAACCCAAAACTTTCGGATCAATCTTCACTTCCCACTTATCGGGAACGTAGGCGATGATCTTTCGCTCATTGGCCGTAATTTTTTTTAAAAATCCAAGAATAATCAGATCTTTTTTTTCCCTTTCTTCCAAAAGGGTAAGTAAAGTTCGAAGTGCATTTCTAGACTGAAGTTTCAACGAGATTGTTAAGCGGATTTAATTTCGAATAAAAGAAAAATCAAAGGTCCCCGATGATTCCTTCTTCCAACATCGTAATTAGTTTACGAGTTTTCTCTTCTATCTCTCCGGTTCCTATAGAAACAGACGGCGATTTCTCTTTGATTTCTTTCGTTTGCTGCAATTCATCGGCGAAGTTAAGTGCGGCTAAAATGGCGAGTTTTTGTCTTGAAGCCCCAGGCATCCCGGTTCCAAGCTCTCTAAGTTTACGATCCACGTCTTCCGCAAGGGAATAGATATAATCTTCCCC
>NZ_CP024871.1:1325000-1340000 GCF_000306675.2 Leptospira mayottensis 200901116 | reverse complement strand
AACTCTTCCCAAAGAGATCGGAAAGCTTAAGAATTTACAAGAATTGGATTTGTCTCACAACCAACTCCAAGCTCTTCCGGAAGATATCGGACAACTTCAGAATTTACGAGAATTGAATTTGTATAACAACAAACTCCAATCTCTTCCCAAAGAGATTGGACAACTTAAGAATTTACGAACATTGCATTTGTATAACAACCAACTCAAAACTCTTCCGGAAGATATCGGAAAGCTTCAGAATTTACAAGAATTGTATTTGTCTGACAACAAACTCGAAGCTCTTCCGGAAGATATCGGTAATCTTAAGAATTTACGAACATTGCATTTGTATAACAACCAACTCAAAACTCTTCCGGAAGAAATCGGAAAGCTTCAGAATTTACAAGAATTGTATTTGTCTGACAACAAACTCGAAGCTCTTCCGGAAGATATCGGTAATCTTAAGAATTTACGAACATTGCATTTGTATAACAACCAACTCAAAACTCTTCCGGAAGAAATCGGAAAGCTTCAGAATTTACAAGAATTGTATTTGTCTGACAACAAACTCGAAGCTCTTCCGGAAGATATCGGTAATCTTAAGAATTTACAAATACTGGATTTGTCTCGCAACAAACTCAAAACTCTTCCGGAAGAAATCGGAAAGCTTCAGAATTTACAAGAATTGTATTTGTCTGACAACAAACTCGAAGCTCTTCCGGAAGATATCGGTAATCTTAAGAATTTACAAATACTGGATTTGTCTCGCAACAAACTCGAAGCTCTTCCCAAAGAAATTGGAAAGCTTCGGAATTTACCAAAATTAGATTTGTCTCACAACCAACTCGAAACTCTTCCGGAAGAAATCGGACAACTTCAGAATTTACAAATATTGGATTTACGGTACAACCAACTCGAAACTCTTCCGGAAGAAATCGGACAACTTCAGAATTTACGAGAATTGCATTTGTATAACAACAAACTCAAAGCTCTTCCCAAAGAGATTGGAAAGCTTAAGAATTTACGAACATTGAATTTGTCTACCAACAAACTCGAAGCTCTTCCGGAAGAAATTGGAAATCTTAAGAATTTACGAACATTAAATTTACAGTACAACCCACTCAAAACTCTTCCGGAAGAAATTGGAAAGCTTCAGAATTTACCAGAATTGGATTTGTCTCACAACAAACTCGAAGCTCTTCCCAAAGAAATCGGACAACTTCAGAATTTACCAAAATTGGATTTGTCTCACAACCAACTCCAAGCTCTTCCCAAAGAAATTGGACAACTTCAGAATTTACGAGAATTGCATTTGTATAACAACCAACTCGAAACTCTTCCGGAAGAAATTGGAAAGCTTCAGAATTTACAAATATTGGATTTGTCTCACAACAAACTCGAAGCTCTTCCCAAAGAAATCGGACAACTTCAGAATTTACAAATATTGGATTTACGGTACAACCAACTCGAAGCTCTTCCCAAAGAAATTGGAAAGCTTCAGAATTTACAAGAATTGAATTTGCGGTACAACAAACTCGAAGCTCTTCCCAAAGAAATTGGAAAGCTTAAGAATTTACAAAAATTAAATTTACAGTACAACCAACTCAAAACTCTTCCCAAAGAGATTGGAAAGCTTAAGAATTTACAAAAATTAAATTTACAGTACAACCAACTCAAAACTCTTCCCAAAGATATCGGAAAGCTTAAGAATTTACGAGAATTGGATTTGCGTAACAACCAACTTAAAACTCTTCCCAAAGAGATTGGAAAGCTTCAGAATTTACAAGAATTGAATTTGCGGTACAACAAACTCGAAACTCTTCCCAAAGAGATTGGAAAGCTTCAGAATTTACAAGAATTGAATTTGTCTCACAACCAACTCCAAGCTCTTCCCAAAGAGATCGGAAAGCTTCGAAATTTAAAAATATTATATTTGTCCCACAACCAACTCCAAGCTCTTCCCAAAGAGATCGAAAAGCTCGTAAATTTACGAAAATTGTATTTATCTGGCAACCAACTCCAAGCTCTTCCCAAAGAGATCGGAAAGCTTCAGAATTTACAAGGATTGGATTTGGGTAACAACCCACTCAAAACTCTTCCCAAAGATATCGGAAAGCTTAAAAGTTTACAAACACTGTGTTTAGATAACAAGCAACTCGAATCTCTTCCCATAGAGATCGGAAAGCTGGGAGAGTTATGCATCTACTGAACAACAGTTTCATGTTTAAAGAAAGAAAAAATCAAAAATTGAAGGTCGAGATGTGAACCTTATTTCTTTCGATTAGAAGTAGTCTTTGAGGTAAAATATTCCAAGCGACCGAATTGGAAAAACTCTAAAACGGAACCTTTTTATTTATCATATAAACTTAATATACAATTCAAACCGGAAAAATTTAAACATGAATATTGATTCAAAACTTTCTTATGCACGAAAAATCGGCATCGTACTACTTGCGTCTTTTTGTTTTTTCTCTCCCGTTGTTGCAGAGGAGGTTGGAACTTACACCGATTTAAGGAAAGCGCTCGCAAATCCTTCAAAGGTTTTTGTTTTAGATTTAAGCTCAAACAAACTCGAAGCTCTTCCCATAGAAATCGGACAATTGCAAAAACTAAAAATCCTAAATATATCCAATAACCTTATCGATTTAAAAGATGAGGAAAAAATTCAAAAACAATTATACAAATTGTGGAATTCAAACTGATACTCTAAAACGGAACCTTGAATTTTGCAGTTTCAAAATCTATGAGAACGTTACCTTACAAATTCATCCACTTCTCTTTTTAATGTCCGGATTCGTTTCGTAGAAACGTATCAAAAGATCAACTCGCCTAACCTGCCGCTTTGATTTCGTCTTGGAGATTGGAAATGAATCCGACTCGGGTCAGAGTTTTTGTATCTTCCTGGCCTCTCATCCTCACTGCAAGAGTTCCGGACTCCATTTCTTTTTCACCCAATATCAAAAGATAATTCGCCTTTTTTAAAATAGAATCCCGGATCTTAGCTCCGATTTTTTCGTTTCGAGTATCCATTTCGACGCGGAAACCGGCATCGACTAACTCGCGATAAACGTCTTTTGCATATTCGGTCACCTTTTCGGTAATCGTCAAAATCCTTATCTGGTTCGGTGAAATCCAGAGAGGGAATTTTCCTTCGTAGTGTTCGATTAGAATTCCGATAAATCGCTCCAAGGATCCGTAGATCGCTCGGTGAATCATAACCGGTCTTTTTTTCTGACCATTGTTGTCCGTATAATCCAGATCGAAACGCTCGGGCATAGAAAAATCCACCTGAATCGTTCCACATTGCCAAAGTCTTCCGATCGAATCCTTAATATTGAATTCTATCTTCGGTCCGTAGAACGCCCCTTCTCCTTCTTTGATTCCGTAAGGAATCCCTTTTTTCTCAAGAGATTGTTTTAAGGTATTTGTTGCAAACTCCCAGTCTTCATCTCGCCCTTGTGATTTTTCGGGACGGGTCGCGATGAACGTTTTGAATTCGGAAAATCCAAATTTCTTATATACGGTAAACGTAAAGTCGATGATGTCCATCACCTCGGGTTCCAGATGATCCAAAGGCGCGTAGATATGGGAATCATCTTGTGTAAACGCTCTGACTCGGAAAAGTCCATGAAGAACTCCATGCAACTCATGACGATGAACACTTCCAAACTCCGCAAAACGTAAAGGAAGTTCACGGTAAGAATGCAAATGATGTTTGTAGATCAGGGAACATCCCGGACAATTCATCGGTTTGAGTGCGTAGTCTTCTTCGTCTATATCCGTAAAATACATGTTTTCGTGAAAGTTATCCCAGTGACCGGATTTTTTCCAAAGCTCGGCCGAAAGAACCGCTGGAGTTTTGATTTCCTGATATCCTCGTTTGTTACATTCCGCTCTAAGATAATCGGCGAGAGAGTTCCAGAGAATCGTTCCCTTCGGATGCCAGAAAGGAAACCCGGGGCCTTCCTTTTGAAAGGAAAACAAATCCATTTCCTTCCCGATCTTTCTGTGATCTCTTTTCTTCGCTTCTTCGATCTGAAAAAGATACTGATCCAATTCTTTTTTGGTAGGGAACGCGATTCCGTAGATACGAGTGAGCATCGCGTTGTTTTTATCTGCTTTCCAATACGCGCCCGAGATCGCGGTTAGTTTAAAAGATTTTAATACTCCGGAATTCGGAACGTGAGGTCCGCGGCAAAGATCAAACCATTCTCCCATTCCATAAATGGAAACTTCCTCACCCGGAATTCCGTCTATGATTTCGATCTTATATTTTTCTCCAAGTTTTTGAAACGTTTCAATCGCTTCTTTTTTTGATACGACCTTTCTCCAAACCGTGCAGTCCGCTTTTACGATCTTTTCCATCTCTGCTTCGATTTTAGGAAAGTCTTCCGGTGTAATTACGGTTCCTCCGAAATCAATGTCGTAATAAAAAAATCCGGGGCCGTTTTCGATCACTGGACCCACCGTGAGATTTGCATTTTTATATAAATTCTGAACCGCCATTCCGAGTAAATGCGCCGCGGAATGTTGAAAGGTTTCCCAACCGCTCTTTTCGGAGTATGTCAATACTTCTATGCTTGCATCGGCCTCTACCGTTCGGGACAAGTCTATAATTTCAGTGTCGTTCAGACGTACGGCGAGAGCCTTGTTTTTCAAAAAGGGTAATTCTTTTTCGATGAAGTCTCGATAAGTGGAGCCTAATGCAACTTTTTTTACTGATTTGTCCGGCAGTGTCAGCTGATACATATTCACGACTTATCCTAAGATTCTATTTTTTCCTGTTAGAACGAATTCGGTTATGCACTCTAAAGCATTGCACCGATTGATCGCAAAACCAAAGATCGGTCGATTCTCGAAAACGACTCATCAAATTCGGATTCTATTTCAGGAGTGAAATTGGTTTTCCCTTTCCATTCGCAAAAATCGAACGGATTTTTCAATCGATTTGTATTGGCCAGAGAAAAACCTGCGACGACTCAAATCACACCCATTCCTCTTTTTGTCCGCTTTTTACCCTTCGTTTAGTGTTGACTCTAGTCACCATCTTATCATCTTTGCAGAAGATGAAAGCATTCTTGGTTCTCGACAACGGCATGATCTTAGAAGGAGAATCCTTCGGCTATGAAAACGAATCTGTCGGAGAAGTTGTTTTCAATACTTCCATGGCGGGTTATCAAGAAATCCTAACGGATCCTTCTTATTGCAACCAGATTATAACTCTCACCTATCCGATGATTGGGAATTATGGAATTCATCCGGACAACATGGAATCTTCCAAGATCCAAGCGAGTGGTCTGATCGTAAAAGAATACGTCGACCGGCCATCCAACTTTATGTCCGAGAAAACCCTTTCCCAGTTTTTGAAGGAATATAAAATTCCCGCCATCCAAGGTATCGACACAAGAAAACTGACTCGTTACATTCGAACAAACGGTTCCCCGAACGGTGGAATTTTCGTGGCTCAAGAATACTCTCCTAAATTTTTGGAGAAAGTAAAATCCTTTCCGGGAATCACGGGCGCCGATCTTGCAAAGGTCGTTACTACATCCACGAAATATATTTTCGGAACCCATACTGGTAAAAAATTCAAACTCGCAGTGTACGATTACGGAGTAAAAACAAACATTCTTCGTTTATTGGACGCAAGCGGATTTGCGGTTACCGTTTATCCCGCTCTAACTCCGGCCGAAGAAATTATGAAAGAAGGAACGGACGCATTCTTCCTTTCCAATGGTCCCGGCGATCCGGCTCCGCTCGACTACGCGATCAACGCAACTCGGAAGATTATGGAAAATGGATATCCACTTTTTGGAATCTGTCTCGGTCATCAGATCATCGGTCTTTCCTTAGGGAAAAAAACGGAGAAGATGAAATTCGGTCATAGAGGTGGAAACCAACCGGTTAAGAATTTATTGACCGGTCAGGTGGAAATCACTTCGCAGAATCACGGTTTTGCGGTGATCGACGATCAAAAATCGGACGAACCGGTTTCGTTTGTAAATCTGAACGACGATACCGTCGAAGGAATTTTGAAATCGGGTTATCCTCTTCTGACCGTTCAGTACCATCCGGAAAGCGCTCCCGGTCCGAACGACTCAAGATATTTATTTAAGAAATTTTACAATCTTGTTGAAACCACTAAAAGAGGTAAATAGTCGATGGCAAATTTTCCACAACTTCCGGATAGAATTCTCGGCCTTCCAATTGGAAAAGATTTTTCCATAGAAGCCCTCGTCAAAGACCTTTGGAATCCGGAAACCGACGATCTCTTTCCTCCTAAAAATTTCCTCGGTATCGGTTACGGCGTAAACTTTTACGCAATCGCAAGAAAGACCGGATTACTTTAAGCAACAAAAAACATCGAGCTTGTCGGAGTTTCGACAAGCTTTGTGGAAAAAAAATCTTCTTGAGAAAATTATGATTTTCTAATAGAGAAAATTGGCTCAATTTTTCCATCGCCTATCGAGCGACCTGAAACGCGATCCATAGAGAGAGTTTCACAGAAAAACCGTAGGAACTACTACAAAGCCTTCACTTTGTGTTCTTTACCATGCAATCTCCTTTTGGCCGCATGCGTTTTTTGAAATCAAAAAATCCAAATCGTAACTTATAAGTCGAATAGAAAATTTCTCTACATCGAATATACTTTCGCTTAGTATGAATGAAATTCAAAATCGATCTGGCATGAATTACCTATTATGGGAACGGGAAAATAATGAACGGCATCCTTGCTTCCGTCGAGGAAGTTCATCATAGCTCCGTAAAGATCGGTCCGTTTAAAACGGAGGAAAGAGGACAATATTATACGAATTCAATCGGCCTCATCAAAAATTCCGAGGAATGAGGAAATCTGCGTATGGGCCTCCGCGTCAACGGGACTTCAAGTCTTTAGAAATCTTTTGGACAAGGATCAGAGACAACCGGAATACACGGGTGGCGCAAGCCTTCTCTCCGCGTTTTTGATTTATGTTCCCGATCAATGGAAATTCATATTCGAAATATCTAAAATTCAAAAATATACGGGTACGTTCTCTCGAAACCGCCAAAAGATGGGCCCTTACGGTTGCAAACGAAGAACTCGCGGCAAAACTCAACCAAAACCGCCATGCAATGAAATCGATTTCCATGCTCTTGGAAAAAATCGGCGAAATCATTCTCGTCGCTCCACCCGGAGTTTATTCCGAAGAGGAAGTTCACACAATCCGGCATAAAGACGTTGTCTATCGACTGACGAAAGGCTGGGAACACTTAAAGAAAAAAGAATATACGAAAACGGAAGAATTGCTTTGCTCCGTATTCTCCGATTATGCGGAGGACGCGGAAGCCTTATTCTTAGACGCGAGATTATACTGGTTAAAAACCGGATCACCGGAAGAGGGAATAAAACGCGCCGAAACAAATCTGCAAACGGCAGCCAAAGGAGATCTCGCCGGAAGAGGAAGACTCCATAATCTCATCGGATGCGCATTAGACGAAATCGGAAAATTGGAAGAATCGATCTCCGCGTTTCGAAAAGCGGAAGATATATGTCCGCAAGAATCCATGTATACTGCCAATCTCGCCGAAATCTACTGGAAAATGGGAGATCAAAGACAGGCCGTAAAATACGCCAAAAAAGCGAAGAGCATGGGAGACCGATCGCCGATCGTGGAGACGATTTTCCAGTCGACGCAGAGTAATTCAAAAAAATCGAATTAAGAAAGTCCGCGTCCAAAAAAACGAACTTATTTAGAATTTGTCCCAAAACTTCGGTAGAAATATCGTCCTAAATTTTTCACAAAATGAAGGAGTTCCCACAGATTACGTCTCTTTGACCATTGATTAGCTTTCGAATAGACTCTATTGTTATTAAACATACGTTGGAGTTCCTACATTCTGAGGTTTTGGGACAAAGTTCTTATATCTTTTGTTGCGGGTTTTTGTGAGAAACTCCGAAAGAAATTCTGTTTCAATCTCTATTGTTAAGTCCTTGAACGCAATCGGTTCGCAGATCCATTCGGTTTTTTTAATGTTCCGAATGATGTTTTACAGGAACGAAAGAAACCGTAAAATCGGAAAATTTCGTTTTTACGACCAGATCCTTTTTCTTCTTTTCCAATTTCTGAATATCCAAGGAAACCCTGTGTTGTTTTACAAGAAGATGTCTTCGATCCCGTTTGGGGAGTTTATCCTCTTCGAATAATTTCTTATATTTAAGAAGGAACTCGTTATCGATTTCCAGTCTTTTCGTATATTCCTCGTAGGGATCGGTTACGTCTTTGATCGTTTCGTCAACCTTATCGACCAATTCGAGATTTCTAAGTTCGATCAAAAAATGATCCTGACTCGCAAAAGGAATTTTAAACTTTAAGTTTGAATTCGTACTTTTGGAAATAAAACCCTTATAGTTGTGTATGAGATCCTGGATTCTTTCCCGGGAAGTTCTGACCTTTTCGGATTCTACCTTGATATTCAAAGAATGAGCGTAAAGTCTTCTTTCAACATTCGAATGATCCGTGTTTGACGACGGACTTGCCGCGAGCGAACCGCTGCAAAACAGGATAAGAACAAAAATTGAACGAATGAATATTATCGGCATTGTTAGATAGGATAAGAAAATTTTAAGTTTCGTCAATCGCGCTTTCAAAGTTTTGTTTCGGAAAGATTCGAACGAATCGTATTTTTCGAATCCGGTCAAAACGATCCTCATTCGTCGTCGATTTTAGAGACGTATTGTATTTCTCTTATCGGATTTTCAAAAGAATAAAAAAAGCCCGAGAATTTATCCTCGGGTTTTTATGTCTTCGTTCCCGATTCTTCGTTTAACAAAAATCGGGAACGACTGTGATTTGCATCCGATCGAATTCTTACGCTTGAAACGCCTCCAGAACAAGTTGATCCTGTTCCTGTAAGTGCAGCTTCATATGACCCGCAGCAGGGCTCGGAGACTCGTGTCTTCCTGCATACGTAAGTCTTATGTTTGCGGGAATCATATCTTCGATTCTTTCCCGAACAAAGAACCACGCTCCTTGGTTCTTTGGCTCCTCCTGACACCAAACGAACTGTTTTGCGCTTTTGAAGGTTTTGAGAACATTTTCAATTTCTTTCTCAGGGAACGGATAAATCTGTTCCACACGAACGAGTGCCACATTCTTGACCTTATTCTCATCGCGGTATTTCATCAAATCATAATATACTTTACCTGCGGAGAAGATCACCTTCTCGATTTTGTCAGATTTGGAACCACTATCGTCCACAAGAATCTCTCTAAACGCGCCTTGAAGAATGTCCTCCACAGGAGAAAGAGAAGCAGGAAAACGGAGCAAACTTTTCGGGGTTACGATTACGAGAGGCTTACGATAATTTCTAAGCATCTGTCTTCTTAAAAGATGAAAATACTGAGCCGCCGTCGTAAGATTGCAAACCTGCATATTGTTGAGAGCACAGAGTTGTAAAAATCTTTCAAGCCTAGCGGAAGAATGTTCCGGTCCCTGGCCTTCGTATCCGTGAGGAAGAAGCATTGTAAGTCCGGAAAGTCGCTGCCACTTCACTTCCGAGCTGGAAATGAACTGATCAAAAATCACCTGAGCACTGTTTGCAAAGTCTCCGAACTGAGCTTCCCATATCACGAGTGCGTTCGGATCCGAAAGAGAGTATCCGTATTCAAAACCCAAAACCGAAAATTCGGAAAGGGAAGAATTGATGATTTCCGCCTTAGCCTGCTTCGGCGAGATATGATTGAGAGGAATATATTTCTCGTTCGTATTCGTGTCTACTAAAACCGCGTGACGGTGAGAGAACGTTCCTCTCTGAGAATCCTGACCGGAAAGACGGATTCTAAACCCGCTTTCCAAGATCGATCCAAACGAAAGCGCTTCTGCAAATCCCCAATCTACGGGAATTTTTCCTTCCGCCATTTCCTTTCTATTTTGGAGAAGTTTTACTAGTTTCGAATTTGGAGTAAAACCTTGAGGAACGCTAGTCAACGCCAGAACGATCCCATGCATCTGTTCTTTGAGAAGTTTTGTCGCGGGTTCCGAATCCAAAGACATCTTGGAAAACTTCGACCAAACACCCTGCATGGTATCGACACGTATTTTAACGTCTTGCTCTTTGGCTCTTTGGAAAGAATCTTCCAACCCGTGCATCGACCCGTTTTTGATAAAGTCGATGTCTTCCTGTTGGATATCGCCTTCTTCCACGAGTCTTTCCTCGTAGAGTTTCACCGTAGGAGGATGATTTTTAATCGTAGCATACATTTTAGGCTGCGTAAAAGCAGGCTCGTCGGTTTCATTGTGACCGAGTCTTCTGTAACAAACTAAATCGATGATAAAATCCTTTTTGAATTTTTGACGGTATTCCATCCCGAGTTTAACAACTCGATAAACCGCTTCCGGATCGTCTCCGTTTACGTGAATGATTGGGATTTGAAATCCTTTTGCAAGATCAGTTGCATACAACGTGGATCTGGATTCGTCCGGAAGAGTGGTGAATCCGATTTGGTTGTTGACCACGATGTGAAAGGTTCCGCCCGTAGTATAACCTTCGAGATTCATCAGATTGAGAGTTTCCGCTACCACACCCTGACCCGCAAACGCCGCGTCCCCGTGGATCAAAATCGGCATGTATTTCGCGCGATCCTTATCTCCGATAAGTTCCTGACGAGCGCGAACAGATCCTGTTACGACAGGACCCACACATTCCAAGTGACTCGGATTGAACATGAGGGAAAGTTTCACTTCTTTTCCCGCGGTCGTCATTCTGCTGTTGGAATATCCGAGGTGATACTTAACGTCCGCATAACTTAGGTTATCCCTGTCCGTCTTTTCCTCGAACTCAGCAAAGATGAGTGACGCGGGTTTTTCGATGATGTTCACGAGAACATTCAGTCGTCCTCTGTGTGCCATTCCAATCACAAGTCCGTCCATCTTATGATAACCTGCTTCCTCCACGATCGTATCAAGAAGAGGAATAAAGGATTCTCCACCTTCGAGAGAAAATCTTTTTTTGCCTACGTATTTTTTCGCAAGAAAGGTTTCGAAGTAGTCCGCTTGGAATAATTTTTCGAATAATCTGAGTTTAATGCTCTTAGGTAAAGGAGCTAAGAATTCCGGAGACTCCATCCTTTTTTGAAGCCATTCTCTTTCCACGTCGTCGACTAAGTAGAAGTGTTCCGCTCCGATAGTATTGCAGTAAACTTTCTCATAAAGATCCACAATCTCGGCAAGTTTTACTCTTCCGAGAGTATCGCTGTCCACGACCGTTTCCAGATCTGCGGGAGAAATACTATGCAGTTTGGAATCGATGAATGTACGGTTCGGTTTTTGAATTCCGAGAGGATCGAGTTTCGCCGCAAGATGTCCTTGTCTTCTGTATGCGTTGAGAAGGTTGATGATCCCCATCTCTCGGATAGAACCAGCCTGGGCATCCGTAAAAGAAGTCGCCACTGCGGACTTTCCGTTCGTATATCCGCTTCCGTTTGCAAGACCGTTGGTATCCACTTCTTGAAAGAAGGATTTCCATTCCTTATCCACTGTTTCGGGATTGAGTTTGTATTGATTATAAAGTTCTTCGAGGAGAACGCCGTTCTCTCCATAAAGCGCCATGAGTTTTTCGATCTTCATTGTTGAAACCTACCTAATGCGATTCACGCGTGAATCGCCCACTTATCCACCGCCATTGCCGCTTCTTTGATCACTTCCGCCAAAGTCGGATGCGCATGGAAACTCCTCGCTATATCTTCCGCGGAAGCCCCAAATTCCATCGCAACCGCAAGCTCGGCGACCATATCCGAAGCCCTTGGCCCGAATATAAAAGCCCCTAAAAGTTTATCCGTTTTTTTATCTGCTAATATTTTGACTTGCCCTTCGGCTTCGTTCATCGCTTTTGCGCGCGCGTTTGGTCGAAAGAGCGATTTTCCGGTTTTATATTCGATTCCAACCGCTTTCAATTCTTCCTCGCCTTTTCCCACCCAAGCCATTTCTGGCCAAGTATATATGACGTAAGGAACCGCATTGTAATTGACATGTCCGGATTGTCCCGCTAGAAGTTCGGCCAGAGCCACTCCTTCTTCTTCCGCTTTGTGCGCAAGCATCGGTCCGTCAATGGCATCCCCGATTGCATAAATTCCCGGAACGGATGTTTGAAAATGTCCATCCACTTGGATTCGTTTACGAGATGTTAATACGACTCCCGTTTCCTCCAAGCCCACTCCTTCTAGAAAAGGCCTTCTCCCAACGGCAACAAGAACCACGTCCGCTTCTAGTTCTTTGGACTGCCCCTTAGAATTCTCAATTTGAACCTTGACTCCGCTCTTTGTCGTAGTCGCGCCCTTGACCTTGTGTTCAAATAAGAACTCCATTCCTTGGCCGGTAAGAGAACGTTCTAAAAGTGCGCCCATCTGACGATCCACGTTGGAAATGAGTCCGGGTAAAAATTCCACGACAGTAACCGCGGTCCCAAGCCTTGCCCAAACCGATCCGAGTTCAAGTCCGATCACACCTGCGCCGATGATGATCATCTTTTTAGGAAGTTTACGGAGTTCGATCGCGTGATCGGAAGTGATTATGTTTTTTCCATCCACGGCCAAACCGGGAATGTCGATCGGAACCGATCCGGTTGCGACTACGATATGTTTTGCGTTGATTACTTCTTTGTTTCCGCCGCTCGATGCGACTTCCACTTTACCCGCAGATAAGACCTTTCCGAAACCCTCGTAACGTTTGATCTTATTTTTGCCGATCAGAAAGTCGACTCCGTCGGTGACTTCCTTTACGATCTGATCCTTTCGGTTCATGAGTTTGCCGAGATCGACTTCAACTTTTCCGACGGTGATCCCGTGAACGTCAAGCTTGTGTAAGGCTTTGTGGTATTCTTCGGATGAGTCCAGAAGTGCTTTGGAGGGAATACAACCCACATTGAGACAGGTGCCTCCGAGAGTTTTTCTTTTTTCAATGATTGCGGTTTTAAAACCGAGTTGAGCGGCCCGGATGGCGCAAACGTAGCCCCCCGGTCCTGCACCGATCACGACTACGTCAAATTCTGCTGACATGCTTCCTCTTCCATTAAAGTTCGAGTAAAAGTCGGGCCGGATCTTCGATCGCTTCTTTGACCTTTACGAGGAATGTAACCGCTTCTTTTCCGTCTACGATTCTGTGGTCGTAGGAAAGTGCGAGATACATCATCGGACGGATCACGATTTGATCGTTTACCACCACTGCACGCTTTACTATATTATGAAGTCCTAAAATTCCACTCTGAGGAGGGTTTAAGATCGGAGTGGACATCATGGAACCGTAGATTCCCCCGTTGGAAATCGTAAACGTTCCACCCTCCATCTCCGAAAGTTCGATTTTTCCATCCTTAACTCGGTTGGCAAGTCTTACGATCTCTTGCTCCACTCCTGCAAAGCTCAAAAGATCTGCGTCTCTTACGATCGGAACCACAAGTCCTTTAGGTCCTCCGACAGCCACCCCAACATCATAAAAGTTCTTATATACGATGTCGTTTCCCCGAATTTCCGCGTTGATCGCGGGAATCATTTTGAGTGCGTGGATGGCAGCTTTCGTAAAGAAACTCATAAATCCGAGACCTACGTTATGCGCCTCTTTAAAGCGATCCTTATAACGATTTCTAAGTTCCATTACGGCACTCATATCCACTTCGTTGAATGTGGTTAAGATGGCGGCATTGTGTTGCGCCGATACGAGTCTCTCCGCAATCACTTTGCGTAAACGAGTCATCGGAACCGCATTTTCTCTCGGAAGATCCGTTCTTCTTGCGGTCGGAACCGCCTTCGGAATTTCGGGAGATGTTACTGGCTTTGCGGCGGCGGGTGCAGGAGCGGAAGTTTTGGATTCGATCGCCTTTAATACGTCTTCTTTTGTGATTTGTCCGTTCTTACCGGAACCGGAAATCGCAGAAGCATTCAAACCGTTGTCGTCGATCAATTTACGAACCGCAGGTGGAAGAGTTTCGTTGAGTCTATCATTTCCTGAGGTTTGATTCGTTTGTGTTGTGATTGCAGGAGAAGAAGAGGAAGGTGCGGAAACTGTGGAGTCGATTAGGCCGATGATCTCCTTCACTTTCACTGTATCTCCGACCTTCTTATGAATTTTCTGAAGAACACCGGAAGAAGGCGCCGGAACTTCCATAGTGGCCTTATCGGTTTCCAGTTCTAACAAAATCTCATCTTGTTTTACCGCGTCTCCTTCTTTCTTAACCCAATTCGCAATCGTAGCTTCCGTGATGGATTCCCCCATTTCGGGGACCTTAATTTCTACAGACATGAATGATTCCTTTCGAGAGGCTTAAGATGCAAAAAAGCGTAAGTCTCGGTTTCAATCCTTCTAAATGAAAAAATTCTGTAAACGAAATTCTCTAAAACACAATTATTCCGTCCTAGGTTTGAACTTTCGATCCATTTTACCCAATTCCTCATCGCTAATCTGATATTCTTTTTGTAAGAATTCTCTAAAATCCACAGACTTGTGATGATCCCTTTCCCCATCACACTGGCGATTCCCCATCACCGCCTTGGTCACTCCGGCTACGGTGATCGGTTTGAGTGTCAGATTCTGAGTTACGGGACATACTCCCGGTTTTGGAGAAAGTCCATTGTAAGCACAAGTGCCTCCGCCTTGTACCTCTTCGGGTATAATGTCTTCGCCGAAGGTTGGATAATTCTGACCTCCGTAGAAACGATTGTACATTCTTCCCCAAATCGGAACCGCAAGCACAGAAGCTGCTTGTCCTCTTCCCAAAGAAATCGAACTTTTATCGAATCCCAACCAAATAACAGTCGTATAATTCGGATCGAATCCACAGTACCATGCGTTGGTAAAAGAAGAAGTCGAGCCGGTTTTTCCAGCGGCGATTCCTCTGTAATTTCCTTTCTCTGGATCTCTTAACCCCATCGCAGCGGTTCCAGCCATCGCCACATTGGTTAGCATTTTTTTCAGAATGTAAGCGGTTCCTTCGGAGATCACTTGGATACTTCCGTCTTTAGCCTGTCTCTGCAGTTCTTCCTGAACCTTGGTT
>NZ_CP024871.1:1275000-1320000 GCF_000306675.2 Leptospira mayottensis 200901116 | reverse complement strand
TAGATAAAATTAATCCACCCCTCGGTCCTCTCAACGTTTTATGAGTGGTAGTAGTCACAAAATCGAAAAGTCCAACCGGAGAAGGATGATAGCCCGTGGAAACAAGACCGGAAATATGAGCAATGTCCGCCATCAGTTTCGCCCCTACTTCCTTCGCAATTTCAGCAAACTTAGAGAAGTCTATAGTTCTTGCGTAAGCGGAAGCACCCGCAACAATCAACTTCGGTTTGTGTTCCCTCGCAAGTTTCGCGATCTCATCATAGTCGATTGTTTCGGTTTTTGAATCGACTCCGTAAGGAATCGGTTTATAAATTCTGCCGCTTACGTTGACGGGAGAACCGTGGGTCAAATGTCCGCCGTGCGCAAGATTCATTCCTAAAAAAGAATCTCCGGGTTCCAAACAAGCAAGAAAAACCGCCATGTTTGCCTGAGCACCGGAATGAGGTTGAACATTAGCGTATTGCACACCGAAAAGTTTTTTTGCTCTTTCAATGGCGAGATTCTCCACGATGTCCGCATTGTGACAACCGTTGTAGTATCTTTTTCCCGGATAACCTTCGGCGTATTTGTTTGTGAGCGTGGAAGTATAAGCCTCTAAAACGGCTCTGGAAACAAAATTTTCGGAGGCGATCATTTCCAGGTTATTTTCCTGTCTTTCGTCCTCTTTTTTTAATGCTGCGAATATCTCTGGATCCGCTTTCGGAAGAAACTGCATCTGGCCCTTCTTTTTGATGATTACGAGTAAGTCCGATTTAGTTTCTTAGGATGAAATCCATCCTAGAATATTTATTTTCCAAAAGCCGTTTCGCCTCTCCAAAGACCGCTTTTGTAAATCGGAGATCCTTCTCTGAGCCCATTCTGAAAAGACCCAAAGATTCGGCAAATACATGAGAAAGATCCTGACCAAATTTTAGGGAAGAAAAATCGCTCGGAAGAGATGTCACAAAATCGGAATGTTTTCGATTCTTTCTGTATTCGGGTTCCTCGGGAGGATGTTTGAGCAGCCCGGAAACCCTTTCGATAAGAGAAGGTTTTAAGATCAAGGTACCGTGGTGTATAACCGCATTTCTTTTTCGAAACTGAGCGTTTCCGGAAATTTTTTTTTCCAGACCTTGTTCCAAAATAGCAAGATCCGATTTTCCACGACAAGAAGCGCTTAACGTTTGTCGCTTTAACGCGCTTATCACCAAATTTAAAAAATAGCCGTAGGATTCCTTTACTTTGTAGAGCTCAGGTTTTACATCCAAGGAAACAAAAAAAGTAAAATTCAGATTCTCCTCGGGATGATGAACGACCGTCCCTCCTCCGCTCACTCTTCGAACGATTGTGGGAAACTCCTTGTCGAAACGTTTCCTATATTTGAAACCCCGAATAGAATCCGAACCGTTTATTCCGGAAATTTCTTTCGGGCTTTTCGAAATCAAATTTTGACTCCCTGACGCGGTTAAATTTGTTCGGTTCTTTTCGGATTCCAAAACTAAGTTCAAAATTTCCGGCAAAACCGCACTTTTCTCTTTTTCGCCCGATTCCATAAAATTCCGCAATACTTCCGGTAAAACCGTATCTTCCGCCCGTTCCGAAAGCCCAAGCACGATGGAAAACGAATTTCTCCAAATTCTAAGTCCCGCTCCGTAACCGGACGATACGAAATGGAGTCCGATCGCTTCTTCAATGGCAAGATTGTAAGCGGCGGATCTCTTTGAGTCTTGTAGGAATGCAAATGTACGCATAAGATATGAGGACAAAAGTTCGGATTTAATTCCAAATTTTTTGAACTCTTACAGTTTCAAATATTCACTTTTGAGAATAAAGGATCCTTTCGAAACGATCCGTGCTCCCTCTTCTTTAAGACCAACTTTGATAACAACCTCGTCTCCCACGGTATCTCCCGTGATCACTTCTACGGCTTCAAAACTTCCGTCATCGTTCTGAAGAAACACGATGGACTTTCCTTCGATTTCATGAACAGCTTCCAGGGGAACAGTGCGTCTAGGTTCCGCTCCCGTATCGGCAACAATTCCCTTTACCTTTGCAGTTACGGATTGGCCCGGTTTTAATTTTCCATTTCGGTTAGAAACCATGATTCTCAATTTCGCGGTTCTTTTGACGTTGTCTAAAACGGTTCCTACGTATGCAACTTCGCCGCGGATACCGGGAGATTCCTTATCTCCCAGAGGATAGATATGCGCCTCTGCTCCTTCGGAAATCGTGCCTAAATCTTTTTCATACACTTCCAAAAGAACCATCAAATTGGTAAGGTTGGCGATGGTGAACAAATCTTCGTTTCTTGTGACCTGTTGACCTTGAACTGCTTTTCTTTCGGTAACCTCTCCGTTGATCGAACTTCTCAAAACGAGATTGGAAGAAACGTAAATTCCTCTTTCAATCCCCGCAATTTCCGCAGGAGTAAGTCCGTAGTTTTCAAGTTTGATCCGAGTTGTCTCCACTTCGATTTTTGCCGTTTTGTATTGCATATTCGCAAATTCGTAATCTTTCGCGGAAGTTACCTTCATATCGAAAAGTTCTTTCGCACGATCGGCTTGTAACTTTAACGCTTCAAGACTAGCCCTCGCTTTCACGTAAGAAGCCTCTACTTCTCCGAGCACCACAGAAGAAAGAATTGCAAGCGGAGAACCCTGACTTACACGATCCCCTTCTCTTACGAGAACCTTTTTGATTCTACCTTCGACCGTCGAACCAGCTCTTGCCATACTTTCGGGATCGTAGGAAATCCTTCCGGGAAGAGCGATCTCGTCGACCGCTGAAATCTCTTTCAGAGCGACAAACGTCAAGGGATGTCTTTTTAATATTTCTTCGGATACGGTAAATCTGTTTTTATCAACGACAGTTTGCTTTTTCTCTTCCGATTTTTTAAAGAAGAATTTTTTGTATCCGAAATATCCAGCGCTTAAAGCCGCAATAAGGACGAGAATGATCTTGTATCGTCTTATGATCATACGAATCTCCGAGATAGGATTATTCCCTCTCCGTTTTTTTTCCAACCGCCGCTTTATATATTTCGACCGCGTTGTAATAGAGATACAACACTTCGTAATAATCTCTGAGAACCGTAAGATAATTTTTCTCAGCTTGGAGAAAGGTTACTTGATCGGACGCGCCGCGGACATACGCTATCCTGGATTTTTGTTCCAGCTGTTTGTTCTTTTGTAACAGATTAATTCTTTCGTACTTTGCAAGAAGATCCTCTCTCGCAAGAAGTTCCTTCTTGGAAGCCTCGATCTCTTCGTCAACTTCCCTTTTTTTTGCCTCAAGTGCAAGTTCGAACTTCCTGTGTTCTTCTTTTGCGGAAAGAACCTTACCCTGACCTCTATCGTTTAAAGGAAGAGGAATAGTCGCAAAAACACCTGCATAGTGTTCATTGCCTTTGATTCTCCATTCTCCCCCGACTTGTACATAACCGAGAGCTTCTCTTCTCTGGAGATCAATGTTAAGCTTTTTCTCTTTGACTCTTTCTTCGAGTGCAGCGATATCGGGACGGTTAACTGTGGTAATTGCGGTATCTCTGAGCTTGAGTCCCAAGTCTTCCAAGGATTTAAATCTCATTTCCGTCTTAAACGCAAAGATTCCTTCCGCTTCCCGAATTCCAGAAAGGATTCGAAGTTCTTTTTCCACGAGCTGTCTACGAACAAGCGCGTCGCGGTAGAATTTTTCGACCTGAATTCTTTCCAACTCAAGTCTTTCGTATTCGAGAGGAGAGATGTCCCCCTTTTCAACTCGAAACTTCGTAAGCTCCAGAAGATCACTATAATTTTCATAAAATTCTTTATTATAATCTACTAAATTTGTAAGAAAGATATAAGCCCAGTAGTTCTGCCTGAGTCTGAGCCGAAAAAGCCTATCAAAGTTGTCAAATTCTCCTAATACCGCTTCAAAAGATTTTTTTGCCACCTTGGAACGAAGCGAAACCACTCCATATACGTCCAAATCCTGATAAAGCCCCGGCGCCAGTTCCATATGTCCTCCTTGAGAGCCATTGGCTCCGAGAACTTGTGGACCGGATGATCCTCCTCCTCCTCCGGGGACTCCGATGAACTGCTGTTGGAGTTGTATGATCGGATTTCTGTAGAGAGAAGCTGTGATCACTTTTCCCCTTTCGATTCTCATATTTTGTTTTTCCGCGAGGTAAAGAGGATTGTTGGAAACCGCATACTCCGTCAGTTTTTCCACATCCCAGTCTATGATCTTTCCGGAAAAAGACGCTGCCTGATTCGACTCAACTTCCGTTTTAGGCGGTTGCGTTTGTTCTTCTTGAAAAATTTGAGATTTTTTTTCCTCAAACTTTTTCTCTTCCGTTACGGTATGAGATTCAAAAGGAATTATTTCCGGGTAAATCCAAGACAATGGGAAAACAAATCCGAGAAAGCCGAAAACAAAAATTGTATTCACGAACTTTTCAGGTTTGAACCCGCGCATTCCTGGACTTTCCGTTTTCCCCAAAAAGAAAATCGGAAGCTTAAAACGATCCCAAATCCCAACTTGATCCCGATACTGCTTCAGGAAATTTCTTACCTTTCGGAAAGGTTCGTTTTTAAAAAACGATTCTCCTTTTAGAGCTCTTAAAACATTCTGTGAAGATACCATTTCCCCTGCACTTTCTTAAAGTATGGATTGATAAGTTCCTTCTCCAGTTGTATATTATCTTTGAATTTAAGTTTCAATTCGCATTCCGTCATACTTTCATAATAGAACTCGACCTCGATTCCTCCCGAAAGTAAAAACAAATCCCGAACCGTTCTTACGTTTTCAGAATTCTTTTGCTTTTTCAGGAGTTCCCGCTCAAAAAAATAAGTCTCGAAATAATTTCCTTTTTTGGAAAGTTCCTTTTTAATCTCTTCTCGGGTCCAAATTCCTTTCAGATCCAAAAGCAATCCGTCTTTTGGAGAAACTTGGTCCGGTAATTTTGAAAAATTTTTCCCTACCGTATCCTCCACCAGGTTTTTTATCAAAAGTAAAATTTGAGCCGTATCCTTACTATGATCTCCTGTGTGACCCGCAAGAAAGATCTTTCCAGCCCGAATTTCTATTTTTTTTAAGTTCGTTTCGGATTGAGTGGTTCCCTGTCCCGAAATCAAACCGTAGGAAAGGGTTAAACCTAGGAAAAAAAATATCCCGCATATTTTTCGGGGCAAAGATCGTTTGGAAAGAAAGTTCATGGCGGTTTTCACGTTCTCAAACAGCAAACGCGCCCAGTCTCTGAAAATCAATCCGAAAGTCGAAATATAGTGACGAAATAATATTTGTGTTCGTCTCTAAAACGCTGAAGTGAATCGATATTTTCTTTCGAATAGAACAAACACTTTCGAAATTTAAGGTAAAATCTTAGTACCAGGAATTTCTAATACGAATTTAGATCCAAATACTTTACCGGGAGTCGTAAAACCCGCTTGGAATTTTCCTTTCCCCACTTTGGCAACGGCCGCTAATGCGGATTCGACCGTAAACTCGTAGACTTCCGCACAACGCATTCGAATTGAAACTTTTTTCGAATTCGCTTCGGTCCAAGCCTCACCCCAAAGAAGAACCGTCCCTTTTTTTCTTTTTTCTTCACCGGGACCTCGGACGGTCAGTTCTACGAGTTTTTGCATTCCTTTAAGAATCAGAGAGTTTTTTAATAATAAAGCCGTAGGCTGTAACAGTTTCAGAATCTTAGTTTGAAACTCAGGCAAAGAAGAATACACTGTGATGTTCGGAATTCCGGTAGAAATAAAAGAAGTAAAAACATCTCCCCAGGGAATGGCAAAAAATTCCGCATATTTCCCACTGATCTCCACGACCTTTTTCAAACTCAATTGAGGAATTGTTTCGATCTTTCCGTTTCTTCTCACCCTACTTCCGTGAGGAAGTTGAGCAAGCATACTTTTTAAGGTTCCTCTGGAAATATCCGTAAAACCCGAAAAACCGAGTTCCAAAGAATGTGCCTTGGGAAGTTTTTCCTTGAGCATCACGGCAAGACAATCCGTAGGTACGACATCGAAGCCTACTCCCGGAAGAAGCATTACTTTTTTTGCAAGCGCTTTGGAAGATAGAGAATGAAGCGTTTCATATACGGAAATTTCTCCCGTGATGTCCAGATAGTGGACCCCGGATTCGATACAAACTTCCGCCATTGGAAGTGCAGTTTCTATAAAAGGACCGGCACAATGCAAAACCAAAAAACAATCCAAGATTTGGGCCTGAACTTCTTCCGGATTCTCCAAAGAAAAAATCCTGAATGGGAGACCTAGTTCTTCTGCAAGTGGACGAATCTTCGATTCAGACCTTCCTGCAAGGATAGGTTTTTGTCCCCTTTCAACAGCCCTTCTTGCGATCAATTCTCCGCTGTAACCGTTTGCTCCATATAAAAGCCAGTTCTTTTTCTTAGCCGCCATAAAGGCCAGATTTTTCTCAATCGGAAGAATTCGTCAAGTTTTGACGGAAATTTTCACAAGTTACGATCCAAGAATCCATTCCAAGAACTGACTTTGAAACGGTCCGACTTAATTTCACTTCTTACTCATCATTTCAAATCAGATAGATTTCGACCAAAATTCGTCGAGGACACTCTTCCCCAGTTTTCGACCCTATATCCGACAACGGATCTAGGGCTATGCAAAAACACTAGAATCACATATCATCACTCAAGCGCTTTCGCCCCTCATTTCAATTACATCATCTGTGGAAAACGGCTAACATGGAATTTACGAAAAAGTTTTCAAATCAACCAATTGGCCCTAGTTTTAGAAAAGATTGAAGTGTCAATATGTACTTTTCAAACTCATTCTTTTCAATTTCTTTCCCAATACAAAAGAAGTTCCATCGGATTTATTACACGACATCCCAATTTAGGATGGTTCGATTTACCATAACGGTTGTGACGAAAAAATGCTCATACTTAGTGGGTGTTTTTGAATTGACCGAGAAAGCGTTGAGGAACAATCTTAAAGAAGAACTTATTAGAGGCGTTATGGAAATCAATCTTGTCACGATCGCAATTCCATTTTTCTTTTTATTGATCTTTCTGGAAATTGGATTTTCCGCGTATCACAAGCGAAAACTCTATCGACTGAACGATTCGATCAACGATCTCTCAACTGGAACCGCGAGCCAGGTTGTGGGAGTTTTTTCGAAAACAATTACTTTAGCCGCTTATATTTATATTTATCAAAATTTTAGAATCTTCAACCTTCCTTCTTGGCCAAGTGAAGCTCTTTCCATCGTTCCCGCAAGTATGTTAGGGCTTAGTTCTCCGACTTGGGCTTGGATCGTTGTCGTAACAGTTTGGATCCTTTGTTTTATCGGTTACGACTTAGCCTATTATTGGGCTCACCGTCTGAGTCACGAAGTTAATTTTCTTTGGGCGGGACACGTTGTGCACCATCAAAGTGAAGAATATAATCTTACAGTCGCTTTAAGACAGGCCAGCCTTCACGGACTTTTTACCTGGGTGTTTTATCTTCCTTTAGCACTCATCGGTTTTTCTCCTATCGTGACAATTCTAAACGGACAACTCAATTTGATCTATCAATTCTGGATTCACACAAAAGCGATCGATAAACTTCCTCGTTGGTTCGAGGCGATTTTCAACACTCCTTCTCATCATAGAGTTCACCACGGAATCAATCCGAAATATATCGATAAAAATCACGGGGGTACTCTGATCGTTTTCGACAAATGGTTTGGAACCTTTGAACCAGAATCGGAAGAACCGGTTTACGGAACCGTTAAACCTCTTCGTAGTTTCAACCCAATTTGGGCGAATCTTCACTACTGGTGGGAAATGTTCGAGCTGGCTTGGAGTTGCACTCGTTGGTCGGATAAGATTAAGGTTTTTTTCGCCCTTCCCGGCTGGAGACCGGAGGAGTTCGGTGGTCAGTACCCGATTCCCGAAGTCTACTCAAATTCATTCCATAAATATGATATTGATCTTCCTAAAGGATTAAGTTTGTATTCTCTTGTATGGTTTATTATTTCCGTAGCATTGGCGTTCGGAATGCTCGTCAAGATAGGATCTCTTTCTTGGTTTAACATAGGAGTCATTAGTCTGATTACCTTGGTTTCTTTACTGGCGATAGGCGGAATTCTGGAAAGAAAACGCTGGGCTCTTTTTACGGAACCTATCCGTATGGCAATTCTAGTCGCGGGCGCTTACGCGCTTTCAGAAGAAATGAATATCACATTAGGTACTCTTGTTCTAGGAGTAATTTCCACAATGTGGTTTTTGAACTATAGAAATTTCTTTGCTTCTATTCAGGAAATCAATCCGGTTCAGGAAATTCTCAGAAGGACGGCTTAATAAAAACTCACTGACTTATATTTGAAAATCCTATCGGATAGCGAACAGAATATGTTTCTTCATCGATTGGAACATTTATAAATCCACTCAAGTCGTTGTTAGGAAGACAGAGGAGCGAGACAAAGCCTCTGTCTTTTGATTGAAAGTCCATCCAAAGACCCTAAACTAAATCGGTTCCAATCATTTTATACGTTCATAATAAAAACGCCGGAGTTCCAACAAATTACGCCACATCAGTTAAGTCCATGGGCTTTTAAACAGTCTTTCGTTGTTCAATTCCTATCTCAGTCAGTTGATACACAAGAACAGCTCCATCTGCGAAAACGTCTCTCGGATTATGGTCGAAGAAAACTGAAATGTCGGGAGAAGAACGAAGTTCAAAAAAATTCGTATAGGAAGCCGAATTACCGAGAATCCTCGGTTGATAAGGATAAGTTCTTTAAAAAATTTCGGTTTTTACTTTTGAAAATTCAAACACTTTCTAAAGTATAAATAAAACATTGGTTACTTAAATAGATTCTCAATTCGTTCAAAACGATTTCAATCGCCGATTCATCGTATTCTAAATGGTTAGGCAAAGGTAAAATCGTAATTTTGCTCTCTTCACGTTCCAGATTTAAACGCACTAAATTGTATTGATCCTTGCCGGCACTTGTAAGAAACCAAAACGAATTTCCGGAAATGAAATGAGGTTGCCTACAAGAATGACCTTTGAGATAAGGAAGCTTTTGTTTTTGAATCTTTTTGTTTATAAAGCTGAGAATCTGTAAAGAATCATCCAAACAAACTATCAATCTGAATTCCGAAAAAAGAATACTTTTGGGATACCCAGAATCTACCTTCCCTTGACTGATCAAATCGTACTGAAGGTTTAAGACCTGTACCTCTTCCTGATTCTGCACGACGATAAAATTTTCGTCAATTGCAAGTTCCTTCGCGCGAATGATTGATTTAAACGGTTTTTTTTCTCCCGTTGAAAGATCCTGTCGGAACAATTGTGCAGCCTTATAGACGACCTGGTCTTGATGAATCGCCGCGACCTCCGTCCCTTTTTCATCAATGACACCTCCGACTTTCGGAGAACTGAGATCGCTCAAGTCTATCCAAACAAAAGGATTAAAAAGACTCGTCATTCGGTTAAAAAGGATCGCCTTCGATCCTGAAATTTTCATGTTAAAACTATTTTTTGAACTCGGAAATTCAGTTTTTCCAACGAGTTTGAGATCCTCTATATTAGAAGTATCTAAAATACAGAAGAATTTTTGATCATCTTGACTTAGAATCGCTCCAATTTTATTTTCTCCTATGCTTTCAGCTTTGAGGATAGAAAAGGGTAGAGTTATTTTTCTCAAGAATGTAAGTTTATTAAAATAATTTTCTTTCGATTTCGGAGAAGAGTCTATCTTTAATCGATCCGCCAGTCGTTTAAGAAACAAAGAACCGACATTATGTGGAAAGCTTTCTTTTACTTTGCCGCTTTCGTGAGAAACAAAGTAAAGCATCGGTTGATTCTGTTCATTTTTTTCCTGCGGATGATATATCCACCAATCCGATTGTCCATCAATCAACGGGCTTTTGGCGTTTTCAAATTCTTCTTCGCCTATAAATTCATCTAAAAAGGAACCATGATCCCCTAATATAAAATCCCTATTGGCATTTTGGTCATTAGAATCTCCAAATTCAATCAACTGATGGACGCCAACTAATTTTTGAAAACTTTCCGGCCATGTTGTGACTTCTTCGGAGGAAACGGGCGCACTTGCCTTCAATAGAAAATTATTCTGAAACAAAACTTGAAAAGTATCCTCTTCAATCCGAACGCTTAAAACTTTCTGCATAATCGACTCCAGCAATCGATCGTATCCGGGACTATCCGCAAGATACGTAAAATGCAGAGTTAATGCTTTAGAAAAATCGGTCGCATTTATGATCTGTTGCCAACGTTTAAGATAATTAAGATTCGTTTCCATAATTTTTATATTGCTTTTGAGAGATCTTACTATTCCCGTTTGGTGTGGGTTAAAGTCAATTTAAATGCTTTCGTTATATCGTAGGAAAAAGACGCAGTAGTCTTTTTAGGATTGTGCAAATTTCTTTCTGATCGAATTTCCTTCAGAATGATGAATTCCCATTGCTCAAATTCGCAAAGATAGTATAACTTCGATTTTAGGAGTAAATTGTATGTTCGGAAGCCGAATTCAAAAAATTTCTTTCTTATCTTTGATTCTTTTTTTGGGAACTTTCATTTTAGTCATTTTACAGACAAGCTGTCTCAGTTCTTTCGGAGGAACTCCGGAAGGAAAACGACTCGAAAGAATGCGGACCTCTAAAATGTACAAAGATGGAAAATTCGAAAATGATCCCTTTGTTCCCAATATTGTTTCTGGAACTTATACAAATATCATCTGGAGACAACTTTTCGGAAACGAACAAAGAACCCCTCCCTCTTCGATTCCGGTGATCTATCCGAAAAGTTTTTCTCCAAACGCAGCTCCAGGATTAAGAACGATTTGGCTTGGTCATGCTTCCGTTTTGGTCGAAATCGACGAAGTAAGAATTCTCACGGACCCGGTGTTTTCAAATAAGGTTTCTCCATTTAAGAATGTAGGTCCGGAAAGATTTTTCCCACCTCCGATTTCCCTGGAGAACCTTCCTTCAATCGACGCGGTTGTAATTTCACATGATCATTACGACCATCTGGATATGGATACCACCAAATACCTGGCTTCCAAGGGAACGAAATATTTTGTCCCCTTGGGAATCGGCGCTCACTTAGAACATTGGGGAATTCCCGAAAACCAAATCATCGAGTTGGATTGGTGGGAAAAGGGAAATGTAGGTAAAGTTGAGATCGTCTGCACGCCTGCGGTTCACTATTCCGGAAGAGGACTCTTAAACGGCAAATCCACTCTTTGGGCCTCCTGGAGCATCATCGGTCCTAAAAATAAATTCTTTCATAGTGGGGACACCGGTTATTCTCCCCATTTTGCGGAAATCGGCAAACGTCTCGGTCCCTTCGACTTAACTTCGATTAAAGTCGGTGCCTACGATATTACTTGGGAAGGAATTCATATGAATCCAGAAAAGGCCGTTCAGGCACATCTCGACCTGAAAGCCAAAAGAATGCTTCCGATTCATTGGGGAACATTCAATCTGGCAATTCATCACTGGGACGAACCGATTCTACGAACCGTGAAATCCGCAAAACAATACCAAATCGACTTAGTCACTCCAAAACCGGGAGAAGTTGTCGTCGGAGGAACGGCCTTTGTCTCCGAAGCCTGGTGGGAGAAAGTCCGTTAGTGACGACGCCTACATGAATGCGAATTCGGTGTAAGAAAATTAGAAAAATTTTTCTTTAGGTAGGAGTTCCATATTTACGAAGATAGAACCCGGTTTCTAAAGCTAAAAATATAGAAGTTCTCATATTTAATTTTTCTCTCACCTTCCGGTTTCCAGTCGCTTTTAGCACCACTTGCGGGAGTATTCAACCAAAAGAAAAACTTTTGGAGATAAAGAATCTATCAAAATAGCAACCATTCATCACTCCAAAAACCTCCCAATGAATATAGGTCCAACACAAACAAAGTATCTACTAATCAGTCTCATCCATCTAGAATCCCAGTCCAAAGCAACGGCCCGTTCACCCAAGAACATTCGGGGTTTATGCAAATTATGCCTACAACCCAAGCTGTTTTCCTAACAAAAAAAGGTTGGAAAATCAACCTGAACGATCCCCACAAACCAGAAGTCAATATCTACCTTGGAGTTTCTTATTTGAATGATTCGTTGAATCTAAGGCCTCCTCACCGACCCAGTGTGGTCGAATACAACAAAATCATTCTTTCCAACCAATCCCATTTATTTGAAACTTAAGAGAAAAATTACGATTATTGAATTCTTTAAAGAGCCGTCGCTTCACTGTAACGCTTATGGATCAGCGTGAACTCAAGGCTGCCGCTCTCTATGGATCGGCGTTTCAGGAACCCAATCCGACTTATTGAAATATTTATCCTCTAATTCCCGAAGGGTCCCGGATCGCTCCAATTCCTCAAGAAAGAATTCAAAATTTCTAATAAACACTATATCTCCGTACGGAAACGCCGCGCTGATATCTTCCCTTTGTACAAGCTCAAGAAGGGGTCGGAAGTTGGAAGAGATCGATTTGTCCTTAAGTAAAAGCCCTTTGATATAGAAAGAATCCGCAACTAAACAATTTGCCGTTCCATTCTTAACCGCTTCCCAAGCGGCAAGGGTATCTCTATAAGTAAAAATACGATTGTTCTTGAATTTTTTCAGAAGATATTCGTGGCGATTAGAAAAAGATCTAACCGCAAACGTAACTCCGTTCACATCCGCTAAATCAAGGATACTTCTGAAATTCTGAGTCGTGATAATGTTTCCTTCTGGAGGAGGAGGAAGCGCGGATTTTCGAATCAATGCGGCGGGAGTTGCGACCAAATACGCCTTACTGAATTTTACTTTTTTAGATCTTTCAAGATTACTTGATATTCCGGATAACGCAATATCCGCTTCCTTTTTTTTGATTGCGTCCGCGAATTCATTAAATTCCTGATAAGAAACGAATCTATATTTTACTCCGAGAAAATCCGCATAGGCCTTTCCTAACTCGTAATCAAAACCCGGATAACCCTCCTTTGCGTTTACAATATAAAAGGGCTCGTAGGAGGAATCACCAGTGACTTTCAATTCCCCCTTTTCCAAAATTTCTTTGAGCCTGGATAAATTGTAAAATCTGAATGTGTTTTCCTCCACCCCAAAATATCCCACCTCGTTTATATTGCAAAGGATCCCTAAAAAAACGAAAAGAAAAGGTTTTATCGGAATTCCTCTTATAGAATTTTTAATACGGTTTACGGTGCTTAAAAACGCAACTAAAACCCATCGGATATATGATCGGGGAGTTTTGTTTTCGAATAGATCTTCAGAAAATCTCCATTGACCCATTATAGTAATCCTCTCATACAAAAAACCCCGCCGAACAAAATTCAGCCTAAATCACTTTAAACTCAAGCCCAAAAGTAGCTCTAATCTTCTCCGAGTTCTGAAAGATTTTTATAATATTCTAAACTTTCCGGATTACTAAGGGCTTCTTTATTCGTTACGGATTCGCCTTGAACAGTTCTTTTGACAGCAATCTCCACTTTTTTCATATTGATCGTATATGGAATATCCGCAATCGCAAGGATTTTAGAAGGTACATGTCTAGGAGAAATTTTTTCCTTAATTTCTTTTTTCAAGGTTTGAATGAGAGAATCGTCTAATTTTTTTCCGGGAGCCATCTTTAGAAACAAAACAATCCTTACGTCTTCCTTCCAATCTTGACCTATAATGACGGAATCAGCGACTTCAGAAAAAGTTTCAATCAGACTGTAAAGATCGGCGGTTCCAATTCTCACTCCACCCGGATTAAGAGTAGCATCCGATCTTCCATAAACGACAAGACCGCCGTTTTTCTTAAGTTCCACAAAGTCCCCATGACACCAAACTCCGGGAAAGGATTCAAAATATGCGGACTCGTATTTTTTTCCTTCAGGATCTTTCCAGAAATAAAGAGGCATGGAAGGAAAAGGTTGTTTGCAAACAAGTTCTCCCTTTTCTTCAACCACAGATTTTCCGGATTCATTCCAGACCTCTACATCCATCCCAAGACCTCTGGACTGTATCTCTCCTTCGTAAACGGGAAAAACGGGATTCCCCAACGCGAAACAACCGTTGAGATCGGTTCCTCCTGAAATCGAAGAAAGTTGAAGATCCTTTTTCCAATTTTGATATACGTATCGAAAACCCGCTTCAGTCAAAGGAGAGCCAGTAGACAACACAGCCCTCATCGACGAAAGGTCGAAATCCTTCGGCTGAAAGCCCGACTTTTCTAAAGTAAGAATGTATTTCGCTCCCACTCCAAAGACATCGGCCTTCTCTTCAGAAGCGATACGAAATAAAATTTCCGGCCCGGGATGAAAAGGATTTCCATCGAATAAAACGACTGTCGCGCCTACGGATAAGGAACTTACAAGCCAGTTCCACATCATCCAGCCGCATGTCGTATAATAAAAAATTCTTTCCCCGGCTTTGAGATCACAGTGGAGTACCAATTCCTTCCAATGATTGATCAGCACACCCACTCCCTGCACCATACATTTCGGAAGTCCGGTTGTTCCGGATGAATACATGATGTACACCGGATGATCAAAATCAATTTGATGAAATTCCGGTTCGGCTCCTTGATTTTCCCGAAGAATAGTTTCCAAAAAATGAATATTCTTTTTAGGATAGTCTTCCGGAAGTTCCGTGTCCGTCTGGTTTTTAAAATGCAGAATTCCTTTTTTGTAGTCCGATACGATCACCGCTTCGAGTGAAGAAATGGACGCAAGAATTTGAGTCAGATTCTCCGCAAGAGATAAATCCTTTCCCTTAAACGCATATCGATCCGTGGTAAACAGAACCTTGGGGATAATCTGCCCAAATCGATCCAACACTCCCTTGACTCCAAAATCCGGTGAACAAGAGCTCCAAATCGCTCCGATGGAAGTTGTTGCAAGCATTGCAATTACGGTTTCGGGAACATTCGGCATCAGCCCCACGATTCTATCCCCAGGCATCACCCCCCTTTTTTTCAGATCCTTTGTGAGAGCTCCCAC
Organism: Leptospira mayottensis 200901116; assembly: GCF_000306675.2. Classification (NCBI taxonomy): domain Bacteria; kingdom Pseudomonadati; phylum Spirochaetota; class Leptospiria; order Leptospirales; family Leptospiraceae; genus Leptospira; species Leptospira mayottensis. The sequence goes on along the minus strand of NZ_CP024871.1, from coordinate 1,305,045 downwards.
ATAAGAGCGTAACTCTGAATAGCTGATTTCTCTTCTGGAACCGTCTTCTCCTCTATAAATCAAAGCTGGATAAGAGTCAGTCCTTCGGAGTAGATTCTCCGCAAAATTGAGCTTGGCTCCCAAAAAAAATCGAGAATCCGTAAAACTCCGTCCGGCCCGATAGGGGGTTTCGTACTTTTTAGAATGAACGATTTCGGAAAACTCCCAGATGCTTTCCCAAAAAACTCCGACATCCTTTACAGACCAAGCCCTGAGTTCTTCGTACGAAGAAAAATGAAGGTCTTTCCTTTCCCTGAGAAACTTTTGATATCGGCTTAAATTGGAAGATTCGATCCGAGCGATGGAAGGCGCCCATAATTGTTGATGCATGTAAAAACTCGATTCCGTTTTTTTCGTTCTCTATTACATTTTTTTAAAAGGTCGGGTCAACATGAATTTTGATTGAGGAACGGAACACTCCGGATATATTTAGAAAAATAAATCCGAAAACGAGAATCTCCATTGAACTCATTCGAACACATCCATTTCGCCGAAATCATCCTTATCACGTCCGGAATCATTTATACTCTGCACGGTTTGATTCACCAATTGATCGTAGGAGGTGCAGTTGGCTTCTTTCAATTCAGAGAAGAAAGACAATCTCGTTTGATCTTAATGATGTGGATCACTACAGGAGCTTTTATGAGTTTCTTGGGATTTCTTCCTGCGATTCTGATTTTACTCTTCGGTTCCCAGCCTCCGGTGATAGCAACCTTAATTGCGGAAACAATCGCAGTCGGATTTTTATCTCTTCACATTTTTCTCTCGGGATATCGGACTCACACACAACCTGTAAAAATAGGCTTTTTTTTCAGTCTCGGTTTTGCAATCGTTTTGATTCTTTACCTTTTAAATCTTTGGGTTTGAACTTGTCTCAAATCCGTTTTGGGATTTTATCGGATCATAAAAAACGTGAAACAAACTTTAATTTTACTGCCAAATAATTAGCTGAAATGAAATTTTAAAAAACACTACCTTACCTACATCTGACGAATTCCGGAATATTGAAATATCTGGAAAATCCTTTACTGTAACCGGAATCTCTCAAACCAAAACTTTTAATACAAAAGAGAAATGTTCGAAAGAAGCGGAGAAATTACTGAATGAGAATATGAAAAAGGGAGGAAAAACATTTTATATCCATCCGACTGTTTGCAAAAATGGCAATCAATTGTTGACTCCAAAAATTTCCAGCTTTATTGAACCATTTCAAATATTTCGCTGATACATCCGTCGCTCTTAAAAGTAATTGTACAAAATGCCAAAAGTGTTTTTATTCAGGAGAAAACAAACTTGTTGTACAATGATTCAAAAGATATGCAGATAACAACTTTGTCAGCACCCACAACAACCTACCAAAGATAACGACTCAAACAACAGCTCTACAAGCCGGATGAACGAAACGGAAAACCGGAGTTAGGCGGGTTATGTTTACCGTTCTATTCATTTACCAATTACATACTGATGCAATATACTTGAAACCAAAGTCTGAGAAGAAACCCAATGCCTTGATTTTTAATAATTGAATATCTTTCCTTGCAATTCTGATATCTATTCTTTTATCTTTAATAGGGTATTCTTGACGGTATATTTGAATTTTTTTAAATATTAAACTTTATTACCGACCGGTTTCCATTCATTTCGCTCAATTGATGATTCTAAACTTTTTCTTCTTGGATAATTTACGTATTTTCAAACAGTTCTTTTCCGTTGTTCAATTTTTGTAGGAGTTCCCACGCCTTAAGATTTTAGTACAGACTCCGATTTCAAATCGAATCTTATGGAGCAACTCTGAATTTTTTCCAAGAAGAATCCGTATCTTTCTCAAACACAATTCTATCGTGCAAACGGCTGGAACGTCCTTGCCAAAATTCGATTCGGTTAGGATGAACCTCATAACCTCCCCAATGATTCGGAAGATCCACTTCCTTACCTTCATATAGTTTCGAAAATTCTTCAAAACGTTCTTCTAAAAATTTACGATTCGGAATTTCGTAACTCTGAGGAGAGACAACCGCACCGATCTGGGATCCTCTAGGTCTGGAATGAAAGTACACGTTTGATTCTTCTCTAGAAACCTTCTTTACGCTTCCTTCAATTCGTACCTGACGTTCCAACTCGGGCCAAAAGAAAACAAGACAAGCCCTCGGATTCTCTTCCAGTTCCCGTCCTTTCTTACTTTCGTAATTTGTATAAAAGACGAACGAGTCTTTCAGGATTCCCTTGAGAAGAACGATTCTTGCGTCCGGTTTTCCTTCCTTAGTCGCCGTAGCAAGAGTCATTGCATTAACTTCCAAAACTTCCGACAATACGGCTTCCTCAAACCATTTTTGAAAAAATGAAATCGGATCGTCTCCGATATCTTTTATATCCAAAGAAGATAAACTGTAATTCTTTCTAATTTCTGAAATTTTAGAGTTCATATCGGTTGAATTCAAAAAATAGGAACAGCTTTAAAGTAAAAGAAAAAATTTAAATTATCTCTTTCGTTTTTAGGAATTCGATCTTGTCTACAAAAGCTCGTACTTACTTATATAACAAATCTCGAAAAAACTTTTCACAATCTCAAAATTTTTCAGATTCAAGTTCAGAGTTTATACTTTAAACTTTTTCCGAACGAAAATTTTTCTAAATTCCAATTCCCAAAATTCAAATACGAGCTTTTTTAAGGTCAACTTTATACAACTTCGACAACGATAAGAGTCAAATCGTCCTGTATCGGCTCTCCTTGCAGGAATAGATTTAAGTCTTTTTGAACTTTGGAAATTTGATCTTCGGGATTCAAAGAAGAGGATAAAACAATCGAACTTAAAAACCTCGCTTCGCCGAATTCGTTTTTAGTCGCATTAAATTGTTCGTAAATCCCGTCCGTAAAAAAATAAATTCGGTCGCCCGATTTTAATTTTACTTTTTCGGTATAATATACAAAGTCTTTCTTAAGTCCGAGAATCGCCCCGGTTTTATGAAAGAGATCCGTCTTTCCTTCTCTCAAAAGGATCTGAGGCGGATGGCCCGCGGACGAATACTCCAAAGTATGATTCTTTACATTTATGTCCGCGACGACGCAGGTGAGATACAATGTTTTAAATTTTTCAAGAATAACTGCATTCAATTCTCCTAATAGAGAAGAAGGATTTTTCTGGATCTTTTTTAGATGTTCATATTCGCTCTTGATTGCCATAGTAATTAAAGCGGCCTGAACTCCGTGTCCTGTCGCATCCGCCACGAAAAATCTGTAAACTCCGGGACGAATTTCGAAAAGATCGTAAAAATCCCCTCCGACCTCGTCCATAGGTTGGTAAGAAACCGAATAAAAAATTCCCGAAAGAACCGGATGTTCCGGTAAAATACTACGTTGGATCTTTTTGGAATACAGAAGATCTTTCCGTATAATCTCCAAAGATTGCATCAGCTCTTGTGTACGAAGTTCCACCTTCTTTTCCAGCTCGGCGTTTAAACTTGTGATATCTTCATATAGTTTAGCATTTTCTAATGAAATTGCAGCTTGTGAAGATAAGATTTCAAGGATTTCCAACTTACGTTCGTCGAATACGTCATAAGTGAGTCTGTTTTCCAGATAAAGAACACTCAAAATTCTTCCTTGTTTCGTGATAGGCAGACAAAGAAGAGATTTCGGTTGTTTCGTTCCGATATAAGAATTCAAAGAATGCGGAGACTCTTTAGAGGAAGTATTGTTTAGAAGTATTCTTTGTCCCGAACGATAACAATAATAGACGATTTCAATCGGTAGCAACTCCGTAGCGTAGTCCAAAATCAGAGATTTAGGAAGGATATCCTCTCTTTCGATATCCTGTCCCGTTTCCACATACAAACCGTCTTTTCTGGGAAGTATCAGAAATCCTCGAGTCGCTCCTGCGTTTTCCATGATTGTTCGCATTAATTTCTTTAGAAGTTCGTCTTGCTCTATAATTTCAGAAATGGATTGAGAAGACTTTAAAACGCTTCTAAAATCCAGTTTTTCGGCGGACTTCAGGATCGTATCCCAAAGAGCTTCTTCTCTCATACGGAGAAGGATTCCCACATCCTCCTCGTGCTGCCTCATCGCCTGAATTTGATTCGCCTTCACGGCAGCGCCCCAGGTTCTATATTGTCTTTCCGAAACCTTTAAAAGATAATTTGCGTAATGTTTTCTCCCCCTTTCAAGTTCCCATACACCCGCGTGTTCGTGAACGATCGCTTTTCTAAGATTACCTTCGTTTTCCTGAAGAGAAGATAGTGCCAGTTCGTAGAACATCTCCGCCTTAGCAAAATCCTTTTTATATCTATTATATTCCGCTTTTAGAATATAATAGTAAGATTGAAAATTATTGGGAAAAGTTTTCGACCAAACTTTGAACAAGGAGATTGATCTTTTGATAAAGAATAATTCCGACCAACTTAGCCTCCTTTTCGATTCGCTAGAGCGAATCAAGTGAAGAGATTTATAGAATCTGTATTCGGAATATATAAAAATCGTTCTGGACCTTTCTAGATCGTTTGCAAATTTCTCGAAAATTCCCAATCCTTCTTTCCATTCCCCGCTAAGATAAGTTTCCTTTCCTCTCAGGACCGCATACCAAGCGTTTGCAGTTCCATTTGCATTCGGCACTAGAACTTCCTGTTCGAAAATTTCCGCGGATATCTCCCGATCCCTATAAACCACGTTTTGCTTGGAAGGATTTCCCAGACTTCGGATTAAAAAATCAGAACTCGCGACAACTATATAAACGGTCTCATAACCTAGTTGCTCCCCCCGCTTTGCGTCTTTAATTAGAGTTTCATGATACGATTCGGATGTATCCGAAGAATACAGATGATAAATAGAATGCGAGATCAAAGAAAACGCGGCCCAAAGATAATCTCCGTATTGTATACTTTTTTCGTACGCCTCGTCCGCAAGTAAGACCAATTTGGAAAAAGGGTGCCTATAGAAATCGAGGAGCATATTCTTTCCGAACAGATATCTACCACGAACGCGATCCGCATTGAAAATCTGAATGATATATTCGCCGAGATCCCAGTATCGAAGTGTGGTTTTAAAATTTCCAGTCACCACGAAAAGAAGAGAACCGAATCCGGCATAACCGAAAAAACTTACCGGAGAATTTCCCTCCTTTAGAGTGATGTTCATCAATTTTAAAAACAGGAATACGAACAACTTACCGTCGGAATGTTTTCCGTAATTCAACATATTCGTAAGGATGTTGATGGTTTCTATTTTATAAGGATCTTGATTTTTTTTCGCTTCCCGCAATTGTTCCGGACTCCTACCTCTTTGATAGTAAATCATCTTTAGGAATTCGAAGATAAGAACTATGATTCCTGGTTTTTCCGGAAATCCTACGTCCAAAGACTGAAGTGCTTTTAAACCGACTTTGTAGGCTCCTTCAAGATCGTTCTTTGCGTTCATCACTTCCAATTGCATGAGATAAACGTCGACGATTTCGATCCGATCTTGCAATCGAGAAAGCAAAACTTGAACCGCATCCTCCGCTTCGAGGGTTTTAGAAAGGAAATATGCGGACTCTGCAAAAGACTTATAAATTTGAACGCATTGCTCCTTTCTATCCTTCCAAGATTCTTCTGTGATCTTTTTTCTCAGAAGAGCGAAAAGGTTATAGGCGGTGTTAAACGCCGCGGCAAGTTTGGCCGAATTTCCTGCGAGAATGATATAATGGTTGAAGATCTCGATTTCTTCTTTAGAACTTAGAATTTTTTGGGATTTGATCAGGTGGTTTGCAATCTCCGGAATCCGTTCTTGTTTGGAAGAAAGTCGATCCGATTCAATCAAAAGCCAGCCGAGGTTTTTATGAATTTCAACTCTTTGGTCCGGTGCGATCGATTCCCCAATCACCTGATTGATCTTATCATGAGAAAAACGAAACGTGATTCCTTCGAAAACCCTATTCTTATCCAGTTCTTCCGTATTCCCTTTTTTTAATATTTGTAAAACCGGATAAAGGCTTACCTGTGATTCCTGATATATGATGATTCCTTGTTTGATACATTCCCTAATTCCAGTTTCGACGATCTCCGGAGTATCTTGAAAATACCGGTACAAAATTCCCAAATCAAAAAGATTTCCCACACACGCCGCTACCTTTAGAAATTTTTGTGTATCCTCCGGAAGTCTCGTAATCTCTTCTGTGAGAAGATCCAAAACGTTTTCGGTCACGGTTTTTTTGATAATCTGATCCCAATCCAGACTCCAAATCCCCGAACTCTTCTGATATCGTATAAAGGATTCCGTATAAAGCGTATTGAAAAACTGATTGAGAAAAAATGGATTCCCGTTTGTTTTTTGATAAAGAATTTCGGTGAGTTTTTCCGAGTCTTCCTCTTTCAAATCCAAACTATCCATCACATAACTTCGAATCATAGTTTGATCAAGAGGATTCAAAGAAATCTCTTGAAGAAGAATTTCCGAATTCAAAATACTTTCCCGAAAAGAGTTTAAGAAATCGGAATATTCTTCCTCGTTCCTAGAAATAAATACGAACAACATTCCTTCCCATTCGGTCTGTTTGGATATGAACTCGATGAGAGCAAGGGACGCAGGATCGGCCCATTGAATATCGTCTAATATAAGTAATGCGGGATTACGTCTGTTGAAACAAACGGATAAAAATCTTAGGATTACGATGAATAAAAATTGGTCGTCCTTTTGACTCTGATGTTCCGACGGAACGGGAAAAATTTCTGTCAGATTTTCGATCTCAGGTATAAGTTGGGCCAAAAGTTGAATATTACCTCCGAGTTTCTCCTGAATTTTCTTTCGAAAGGACTGGATTTCGTATTCGGATTGGGTTAAAAGATGATTGGATAATTCGACTAAAACCTGCCTGAGAGCAAAATAAGGAATCCCCTTTTTATCTTCCTCGAACTTTCCTTTAAAACTTCGTAATGTATTTAATTCTTTAGAAAGAATCGCGTCCTGAATCAAGGAAGTTTTTCCGGTTCCCGACTTTCCCTTGATCAGAATGGATGCTTTTACTCCGGAATAAACGGAAGAAATCGCTTCCTCTATGATTTCCCTTTCCTTGTCCCTTCCGTACAACTTTTCGGAGATTCGGAACTTATCCTTTTTTTCGGTAAAACCGGGAATAAATTCTAGAATGCTTCTTTGAGACCGAATGGAATCGTAAAGAATCCGCAAATCGCAGAGTAAAGTTTCCAACGAGAAATATCTTTCCTCGGGCATTTTGGAAAGTAATTTCATCACGAGGCTTGAGATCGGAACCGGAATTTCTTTTCTTTTTTCGGATACCGGAACGGGAACGCGGGCGATGTGGGAATGTATGATTTCCAACGGATCGTCGGATTCAAAAGGAGGCTTACCGGTCAAAAGCCAATAGAACAAAGCCCCGATGGAATAGCCGTCCGATCGAAAATCCACGGAGCGATTGAGCTTTCCCGTTCGTTCCGGCGAACAATAAGCGAGTAACGTGGATGAAATTTGTAAAGGGGCAAGATTTCCTTTTTCTCCTATAAGTAAAGAAGAGGAGCCGAGCCAAGCAAGAACGGAGGTTTTCGTACCAACATCGTAAAAAAAGGAATTAGGACCAATCTGATTGTGAAGAACCCCCTGCGAATGTAAATGAACCACATTTTCCGTGACCGAAAGTGCAATTTGAAGACATTCTTCTACGGCTAACGAACCGACCTCAGATATATAATCCGACAGAAGAACACTTTCCAGATTTTCATAGACGAGGCAGTATTTATCTTGAATCCTTAATATACGTTCGGGCTTTAAGATATGGTCATCGGAAATCAGCTTTCCAATCTCATACTCGTTTAAAAAGTAGAAAGAATCTTCTTTTTTAGTTTTTTCTTTCTGAATTCTAAGAATTTTTGTTTCCGATTCCCCCTTTAAGATCCCTCTGTAAACCGTAGAAACGTGATCTTGTAGTAGGATTTCGTTCGTTTGAAAGGTGGTCAGATCCGTTCGAATTGACATTTTTTATTTTCTAGTCTTTGCAAATAAATAAACGTAATACGCATCCGCTATAAAAACCAATACACCCAAACATAAAACGAAATATTCTTTCGGGAAATAGAGAAACAAAAATAACGTAAAGAATACAGTTCCTAAAAATTTACACCATGCGACCGGATAGGAAAATAACCTGTTATCATTCATCGAAAGAAACAAAACCGGATACATACCCGAAATGAATAGGTTCAGAATATATGCGGAATTGGACCCGGTAAATAGGTCGTAACGATTGACATAATAAGTATAGATCAAGGCTCCCCAAGAAAGTAGTAAGACCAGGAGTAAAAATCTATATTCTGATATACTAATGGAAATTTTGAACTGTTTTTGACCGAATCTATATATGTTGTAAAAGATCAGAACGTCCAAAAGGAACGCGATCTTATAACCCCAATTCAAAACGATCCCCATGTCCTCTTGAATGACAAAACCCCAGAGAAATTCCCAGACGATATTACCGCAAGCGATGAAAACTGGCATCTCTACGAATTGTTTACGATTCGAGTCCACGATCAATGCGAAGTAAACGTACGCCCATAAGATCACTCCCGAAAATAAAAAGATATTTTCAAGAAGAGTAAACCTTCCCAGATAATAAGGATCAGTTAGGAACTTTTCCCAGAATCCCATTAACTACACTCCCCAGTTTCCCTTCAGAGAAGGCGGAATTTCGAATTTTGCCTTTTTATCTTTGTAATAGAAGTTGTCCATTCCTAAGATAAGCTTTGATGAAAAATGAGAGACGAGCCTTTGGAAATGATCGTTTTCACTTAAGGTTTCATCAAAGTCCAACATGATTTTTTCTATGATCCCACCTAACACTTCCTTCTCTTTCCAAGGAAGTCCCAGAATCTCGCAGTTTTCTTTCCCCAAATAGTTTTGAAGGAAATACAACGGTATTCCGTCCAATAGGTTTCCAGGCAGCATATATTCCATAAAATCCAAAAGTGATTTTGCGAGAATTTTTCCGGCCTCAGATTCTTTTCTTTGATCTTGAAAGATAGAGAGTCCGAGTGCATAAGAATTTTCGTAATTGTCCGGAGACAATTCGGGAATCACTCCTAAAATATGTCCCACAACTTTCCACAGGTGAATGTACGAATTTTTTTCCTCTTCGCTTAACGTAATTCCGGAAAGCACAAGCCCTTCCAAAATCAAACTCGAAAAGGATTGTAAGGTGCCCGCCATGTCTTGTTGATTGATAGGTTTGCCCCATTCCTCTTTCCATCTTCCCGATTCGATTATAAAATGACGAATCGACGCGTGCATGAGCCTTATTTTTTGTGCGACTCGAATTCCCTCTCCTCCGTTGGAAAGTCCTCCTTCCTGTAAAACGGATACGACGAACTGTGTCGTTTCCATCAGTCTTCTAAATACTTTTTGTGTGGAACCGTTCTCTTCCACGAGTCTTCCCGTATGAACAAGAACCTCTGCTCCGTTGCCGCAAGTATATGCCATTGGTAAAGATTTACAGCAAAGAATCATAAGGATCTGAGGTCCATACGTAGCGAAGATCTGTTCCGCAATCCGGATCTTCTTAAAATCGGTCCATTCGGGAAGCACATTCGTCTTTTCAAAGTATTCCTTAAAGTAAGAAGGAAACGACGACGGTATAGGCCCGAAGTTTTGCGTTAGTATATTGAATAAAACTAAACTTTTCAGTTTTTCTTTTTCGTCGGATTGAAAATAATCCTGAATGACCTGGTCCGCATAAACGTCGGTTACGGATCTATATTTTGTAAAGTTTTGCATTCAACGTTCCCCATTCGAGTCACAAAGTTTACGAAACCTCCGAAATGTGAAAAGAAAAATAACTTTTCAGAATTCTAAATCTGAAAAGAGTTTACCGATGCAAAAATATAAACTCCCTTCTTTGTTCGGCTTTAAAATTTCACTTCTGATCGTATTTGTAAGTCCTTTGTTAGGCGTGGGAATCTTCCAACCCTCCCACAACACCCGATACGCTGGAATGGCGGGAGTCAATCTTGCAATCGGCGGTTCTCCGATGGACGTAGCGACCAATCCCGCAAATCTCACACGAAGTCAAAAAGGCGGTCTTGAATTCGGAATCGGCCTTCCCTACATTCGCTCCAAATATACGGATCAACTTACGGATACGAATCTGGAAACCACGTATAGTAATTCTCAAAATTATAATATTCTTGCGCCCTTGCCCTACTTCGGCCTGAACATTCCGATCACGGATCGATTGAACTACGGAGCGGGGATTTATGTTCCAGGAGGGGGAAGCGGCCATGTAAATGGAATTCTCAGAGTGACTCCCAACGGCCAATCTCTGAGAGATTGGTCCGGTTTGGATATTCCGGGACCGATTGGGGACTCAAGAAAAATCAAAGAAGATCTGTCGACCACTTTTTATGTCGTAAAGATGACGAACGCGCTCGCGTATCGGCTCGGAAATCTTTCAGTGGGTCTTGGAATCGAAACGATCTATTCCAAACAAATCGCTTATCAAAAACTTTATGATATCACTCATACTCTGGAAATTCCGGGTCAGGGTTTCGATTATAGGAGTCGGAACGCGTATTCTATGGGGGCTATATTCGGACTTTCTTATACATTCACAGAGCAACTTCGGATTGCGTATTCTTATCAGGCCAGAAATATCCTTCCTTTGGATGGAGGAATGCAAATAGGAATCAATGACGCAAATCATTATAGAAGGACAGGAGTATCCGCCACTTTTAATCTCCCCGAAAAACACGGGCTCGGTTTTTCCTTCGGTGGAGAATACTTACGGGTCGGTCTGGATTTTCTTTATTACAATTACAATTCCTACAATCAAACGTTTAAACAGACATTGGAAGACCCTTGGTTTCCGACCTTTTTCGGAAAGACAAATACGATCTCTCAAAATATCGCCTATCACGATTCCTGGGCCGCTGCAATCGGTCTTGAATACAAAACGGATTTTTTTGTGTACAGAGGAGGTTACCGTTACAACACAGGGGTAGTGAGATCGGAAGGGATAAGCGCCTTACAGGCCGGCATCATGGTTCAACAACTCTCGACTCTGGGGATCAGTTTTCTTTTAGACAAATGGAGCATCGACCTAGCGGTTAATTATTTGTTCTCCAGAAAAATAATCGCAAATCAAGGAAACGATTGGGCGGTATTGCATTCAGTGTTCGGTCCGAACGATATTCGAGTTCTAAATTATTCCCAGTCTTTGCAATCGGATGTACCTGCGATCTTACTCGGAGCTTCCTACCGATTTGATTGAAAGAAAAGTCCCGAGTAAATTTATAAAGGACTTATCGTAACCTTTCGTTTCCGTTTCGAAAAGATCTTTTTTGAATGTGAGTTTCGAAGTAAGAAATCGAAAAAATATATTCGCTTAGAACCACAATAGGTTTTGAGCCTGTCTCAAAACCTGAAGAGAAATCAGTTACAATTTCGTTGAGTCAATTCGTAATAAAACGTAGGAGTTCCCGCAGATTACCACCCTCTTAATGTTATAGACTTTCAAACAGAAACAGACTTTATTATCGTTTAAGCTCGATAGTTTTAGACAAGCTCTTTGTAAAAAAACGCAAACCCTACCTTAACATGAGTTAGGCGCAAGAAATCCATTTTTCTGAAACAAGTTGGAATATAAACTTTGTAAATCTATTCTTAGAATGTGGAAACTACCGCAAATCACGATTTTATTAACAAATTCTAAAGTTGCAGGAACTTTTATTTTTATAAAATTCTTTCTTATTTCCTTACGCCGAGTTCACGTTATGTGTTATGTTATTTTCCTAGGAAAAAAATTCAGTCCTTTCGACCAAAACCGATTAGATCGTGTAATCTTCAACGTAAACCTTTACCTTTTTGAAACGGATATGTACCGTCTCGCCGGGAAGCAAGTTGAGAGATTGGAACTCCGAAGAATTGAGTTGTGATTCCAGGATCGAACCCGTATCCAAACGTTTTAGATCGATCTTTACGGTTCTACCGGTTGAGTGAATATATTGAATTTCCGCGGGAATCGTTTGAGCTTCGATAGGTGCTCTCAAAATTTCCACGTCGTAAGGACGTACATAACCGACTGCGGACGCGCTTTCAATTTCGGAATGTTCGGGAGTGTCCACCTTAATTTCTCCGAGCTGCGTTTGACCACCTTGCACTCTACCGTGAAAGAGATTCACATCGCCTAAAAAGTGAAACACGAAAGAATTTTTAGGATGATTGTAAACTTCGTCCGGAGTTCCGACCTGTTCAATCTTGCCGGAATTTAAAATGACCACCTTATCCGAAACCTCCAACGCCTCTTCCTGGTCGTGGGTTACAAAGACACTCGTGATATGAATTTCGTCGTGAAGGCGCCTGAGCCAGTTCCTCAGCTCCTTTCTGACTTTTGCATCCAGAGCTCCGAACGGTTCGTCTAACAATAAAAAACGAGGTTCTATCGCCAACGCTCTAGCGAGCGCGATCCTTTGTCTTTGACCTCCGGAAAGTTCGGAAGGATAACGGTTGTGAAAATTTTCAAGTTGAACGAGCTTTAAAAGACTCATCACCTTGTCTCGGATCGCTTCTTTACTCGGTCTTTCTGATCTTTTTCTTACCTCAAGACCGAAAGAGATATTTTCAAAAATCGTCATGTGTCTAAAAAGCGCGTAGTGTTGGAATACGAAACCCACACCCCTATCTTTTGCATTTTTTTTACTGACTTCCAGACCTTCAAAGATCACCTGGCCTTCGTCCGCGTCCTCAAGTCCCGCGATAATTCTAAGTAAAGTAGTTTTACCGGAACCAGAAGGACCAAGTAAAGCGACCAACTCTCCCGCGGGAACTTCCAAAGAAAGACGATTGATAGCGGTAAAATTTTGGAATCGTTTTACTAGATTCTTAACTTCGATACCCATCTATACCTCCTCTTGAAGCAATTCTTCTTTTCTGGTAATTTTGATTTTACTTTCCAAGATCTGTTTTGCAACTAGGGTGACTAAAGATAAAAAAACGAGAAGAGAGGCCGCGGAAAAAGCGGCCACCGAATTGTATTCATTGTAGAGAACTTCAATCTGTAAAGGCAATGTGTTTGTTTGTCCTCGGATATGACCGGAAAGAACGGAGACGGCCCCGAATTCCCCCATCGCTCTTGCGTTGCAAAGAATGATTCCGTATAACAACCCGTATTTGATTCCGGGCGTTACGATTTTAAAGAACACTTTGGTCGGGGAAGCTCCTAAAAGAAGTCCCGCCTCCTCTTCTTCAATTCCGGTCGAATCGAGTAAGGGAATGAGTTCTCTCGAAACGAAAGGAAGGGTGATAAAAACGGTCGCGATAACAAGCCCCGGAATGTTGAACACGATTTTGATGTCCATTTTTTCTAACCAAGGCCCAAACCAACCTTGTCTTCCGAAAAGAAGAATGAAGATCAAACCGGAGATCACGGGGGAAACGGAAAACGGAGAATCTATGATCGTAAGAAGCCAACTCTTTCCTGGAAATTCGAAACGGGTCAATGAAAATGCGGAAACAATTCCGAAGACCGTATTCAAAGGCACCGCAATCGAAACCACCAAAAGAGTCAGCTTGAGAGCAGACACGGTATCGGGCTCCTGAATTCCTTCCAAGTAAGCTCGAAAGCCTTTCGAAAACGCCTCGTGAAAGACCGTATAGATAGGAAGGATCAAAATCAATCCGGTCAGAAAAAAGACCGCTCCGATAAGAATACTTCGAACGAGTAAAGATTCCTGTCTCATCCCTTTCTCCTTGCGGCAATCGTCTGAATAATATTAATACACAATAATATACTAAAAGAGATTACGAGCATGACGAACGCGATTCCGGTTGCCTCCTCGTATTCGTATTGTTCTAACTTCGTGACGATGAGCAAAGGTAGAATTTCCGTTTTACCCGGAAGGTTTCCCGAAATGAAAACGACAGAACCGTATTCTCCGATTCCTCTCGCAAATGCCATTGCAGCTCCCGTAACGAGCGAAGGAAAGAGTTCCGGAAAAATCACTTTTCTAAAAATCTGCCAACGATTGGCACCTAAACAATACGCGGATTCTTCAAGTTCTTTCGGAAATTCCTCCAAAACGGGTTGAACCGTTCTTACGACAAAAGGAAAACCTATGAATACGAGGGCGATCACGATTCCGACCGGAGTATATGCGATCTTGATTCCGTAAGGTTCGAAAAGTTTTCCGATGACTCCGTTCGGAGCATAAATTGCAGTGAGCGCGATTCCGGCAACTGCGGTCGGTAATGTAAAAGGAAGATCCACAAGAGAGTCGAGCAAGGATTTTCCGGGAAAACGATAACGGACCAAAACCCATGCGAACAAAAATCCGATGAACAGATTGATGATCGCCGCAACGGCTCCAGCTCCGAAACTTAAGTAAAGGGCGGCTAAAATTCTCTCATGGGTAAGAAGTTTCCAAAAACCTTCCCAACCGATCCCGGAACTTTTCAGAAAAAGAGCGCCCAACGGAATGATGACAATCAAACTTAGGTATGTGATCGTAACACCTAACGTAATACCGAAAGCGGTTTTTCCGTAGGGCTTGGTCCTAAAATTTAAAGTAGACACGATTTTTCTATTCGAACTTAAGAGTTCTTTTATTTAGTCTTGGCCGTAATCTGATCGAAGATCGCACCGTCCGCAAAATGTATTTCCTGGGCCTTCTTCCAGGAACCGGCAACGTCTCGAATCGTGAACAGTTTCAAATTTTTGAATAAACTCTTATATTTGGAGGCGATCTTCTTATCCGTAGGTCGATAGAAATGATTCGCGATCGTTTCCTGGCCTTCCGGAGTATATAAAAATTTCAAATAACTCTCGGCGACTTTAAGAGTATTGTGTTTTTCCGCATTTTTCGTGACGACCGCTACGGAAGGTTCGGCTAAAATACTCACAGATGGAAATACGATTTCAACGTCCTTTGCGGTTCCTTGGAGCGCCAAATGAGCCTCGTTTTCCCAAGAGATGAGAACGTCTCCGATCCCTCTTTGAATAAACGTAGTTAAGGAACCTCTTGCACCCGAATCCAAAACGAGAACATTCGCATAAAGACTTTTTACAAAGGCTTTTGCTTTTTCTTCCGACCTGTATTTTTCTTTCGCGTAACCCCAGGCCGCGAGATAATTCCAACGCGCCCCGCCTCCGGTTTTAGGATTTGGCGCAATCACTCCGATTCCCGGTTTCACAAGATCATCCCAATCCTTGATTCCTTTTGGATTTCCTTTTCTGACCAAAAATACGATCGTAGAAGTATAAGGGGAACTTTGATGGGGAAGCAAATTCTCCCAATCAGTAGAAAGAAGTTTCGTTTTTTCCGCAATTGCTTCGATATCGTGAGCAAGCGCCAAGGTTACTACATCCGCTTCCAATCCGTCGATAACGGCCCTTGCTTGTTTACCGGAACCTCCGTGAGATTGGTGGATGACTAAGTCTTCTCCGGTTTGTTTTTTCCAATGTGCAATGAAGAGTTTATTGATCTGAGAATACAATTCCCGAGTCGGATCGTAGGAAACGTTCAAAAGTTTGGTTTCTGAAAACAATGAAAACGAAACAAAGAACAATACAATCCATGTTCTTAAAGATTTGAATTTCATTTCGATCTCTCCCTGGGCAAATCCTACAACAAAGTGAAAAAAAATCTAATTTATTAGATAATTTGATCCAATATTCTTAAATCTCCTCTAAAAGTAAAGAAATTTGTAAGCTTTTAGATCAAGGATTGTTTCATGTAAGAACTCAAACATTTCAGAGTCTACCCCAAACTTTAAAAGCAACTGAGTTCAGTGTGGGAAGATTCATTTTTCTGAAAAAAGTTGGAATCTAAACTTTACAGATCGATTTCTAAAGTGCGGATACCGCAAATTACCATTTTACGAACAAATTCTAAAATTGTAGGAACTCATACTTTTAGAAAATTCTTTCTCATTTTATTACTTCGAACTCACGTTAAAATCAAGTCCGTAATAAGACGTAGGAGTATTGCGGGATCGAAATCATTGGAATTCGCTTTAACAAATATTTTCCGAAATCGTATTTCAATGATCTATAACCTGACATTTTCCTGTTTTACTCTTTCCATTTCCTGCGTTAGGGATATGCAAGGCACGACGAGAAACCTGAAATAGCGCCCACAAATATCAAAGATAAGATAACGACTAAGAAAATAGTAAGTGTGATGACAAAGCAGGGCGAAACGAATTTGCCTGATATATTTGGCAATTGGGCAGGCACGAAAAGTGCATATCGTATTTTTCAAATCAGAAAGTATCTAATGATAAAATACTATCTCCACATAGCCAATCAACAAAGAAACGAACTCAAAAACAAGAAACAGCATTAAGCGACACAACGGAAATTTATTATAGAAAAATGGATCAAGTTAAAGGTTTGGGACCGATAAACTCAGGGACGACTTTGCATCCATTGATAGCGTTTACGACTGATGGAATCTCTTTAGAAATATTGAACTTAAAAATGTGGTCACGGACAAAGTTAGGCGCAACCAAACTCAGGACAGAAGAAAAACGTCCATAGAACATATGGACCTGTTCCTCATCGGCTTTATGTTTAAATTACTTACGAAAACCTGACTTGTGGGTAAGGTTTTATGGCTCTTTATGAATCGCTCATCTTAGTTGCGCTAAGAGCCTTCGAGCAACTCAAACCTCGCTTCTAGTCCAGGATCGCTCGACGGATATTGAGAGCGGTTTCAAGTTCAACCAAGACCGAGCATGTGCCCAAGTTTTAATTTTTTGGTCATCAGATAATTATGATTGTCCGAGCCCGGTTGAATTTCGATTGGAACCCTTTCTACAACTTCCAAACCGTAACCGTCCAAACCGACAATCTTGCGAGGATTGTTCGTTAAAATTTTCATTTTACCGATACCGATCTCTCTCAAAATTTGGGCTCCGATTCCGTAATCCCTTAAATCCGGAGCAAAGCCGAGTTTTTCATTGGCTTCAACAGTGTCGTATCCCTTATCTTGAATATTATAAGCTTTTAATTTATTAATCAGACCGATTCCTCTTCCTTCCTGTCTCATGTAAAGAAGCACACCTTTTCCTTCTTTGGAAATCATTTCCAAAGCAGAATGTAGTTGTGGACCACAATCGCATCGGTTACTCGAAAAAATGTCTCCGGTCAGACACTCGCTATGAACACGAACCATCGTGGTTTCTTCTTTTTTAATGTCGCCTTTGATGAGAGCAACATGAATCTTATCATCTATGAGAGTCGAATACGCTCGAATCGTAAAGTCTCCGTATTCGGTTGGTAATTTGGATTCCACTTCGAGGCGAATCAAATTTTCCTTTGCCCTTCGATAACGGATCAAATCTTCGATTGTATAAATATTCAGTCCATGTTTCTCTGCAAATTTTTCCAGATCCGGAAGACGAGCCATAGTCCCATCATCATTCATAATTTCGCAAATAACACCCGCAGGATATAAACGGGCAAGCTTCGATAAATCAACGGCCGCTTCGGTGTGACCTGCCCTTCTTAAAACCCCGCCCGGAACGGCCTGAAGAGGAAACAAATGTCCGGGACGCATCAAATCAGCAGACACGGTTTTATCATCCAAAAGAGTTTGCACAGTAACTGCTCTGTCTTGAGCGGAAATTCCGGTAGAAGTTCCATGTTTCGCATCAACCGAAACCGTAAACGCAGTCCCGTGTTTATCTCCCAAGGAGTAATCGTCCACCATTCGGTTGAGTCCGAGTTTTTTAAGGCGCTCGGCTTCCATTGGGATACAAATCAGACCACGGCCAAACGTAGCCATAAAATTGATTTTTTCCTTATCCGCAAACTCAGCCGCAACGACAAGATCTCCCTCGTTTTCTCGGTCTTCCGAATCCACAAGAATAATCATTCTCCCGGATTTGATTTCTTCGATTGCATTTTCAATGGGTTGAACCATAAATCTTTCTTACCATCTCTTCTATTGGACTAAAATTTGACTACAGAAGCT
The DNA here is from genome assembly GCF_000306675.2 of Leptospira mayottensis 200901116. Classification (NCBI taxonomy): domain Bacteria; kingdom Pseudomonadati; phylum Spirochaetota; class Leptospiria; order Leptospirales; family Leptospiraceae; genus Leptospira; species Leptospira mayottensis. The sequence continues at coordinate 1,287,060 of NZ_CP024871.1, read as the reverse complement.
TAAATATCAACTTATCATGAGTTTTTCTAAAATGATATAACGTTTAGTCCTTCAAAATAAAACTTCTTTAAGTCTAGTGAAAGAGGAACTTTTATTCTCTTGCAAGCCGTTTTTTACGGAGAAATAATCTCAAAACAAAACGTACGGCATGGATTTTCAAAACGACTCCTGGCAAGAAAATGAAAAAACTCGAACTCAAATAGAGAATCTTGTATCATTTGAGGCCCGTCCCTAAAAATCGGCTCATGTCCAAAAACCGCCCATTACAAAACAAAATCCGAGGTTTTTAGAGTATCATCTATTTCAAAAATAACTTGTGTAACGTATCTTAAAACTCAAGGCTTTTTCGACTCAATAGATCTCCGTGACGACAAATTATAAATGTTACACGACATTTTAAGATCAAGCTAGAGAATTTTTAGACTATATTCAAACCAAAAACTATTTCAGAAGTTGTTCTAAATAACGCGCCACAAGGTCGATTTCTAAATTGAGAATTGTATCGGAACTCCAAAACTTAGCATTCGTTTTTTTAAGAGTCTCGGGAATCAAAACCAGATCGAATTCATCCGGACGAGAATCCACGACAGTCAGCGAAATCCCGTCCACTGTAATGCTCCCTCTCGGAGCGATGTATTTTGAAAGGGAAGAATCGTTTCTAATCGTATAACAAACCACACTTCCCTCTTCTCTTTCTTCCTTGCTGAGAACTTTTCCGGTCCCATCCACATGCCCACTCACGAGATGTCCTCCCAAACGGGTTGTCGGAAGGGCACTTCGTTCCAAATTGACTTGTGCATCTTTTTTTAAAAATTTGAAGTTCGTAAGTTCTAACGTTTTAAAACTGGCGTAGAATCGAAAACGGTTTCCTCCTTCAAAAAATTCGGTAACTGTTTGGCAACAACCGTTAACCGCAATCGAATCGCCTAATTTGAGATCCGGCTGAGCCCACTTCGTCTCTACTAAAAAATCTCTTCCTTCGGTCGTTTCTTGAATTTCAAGAATCCTTCCGGTAGCTTCCACTAAACCCGTAAACATCCGTGCGCCTCCCAGATATCTTCTCCTACGTTTGCTTTCCAAAATAAGGTTTCCGTATTCGTAATAAGCAAAGGTTTTATCCCACTGGAAACAGAACGAGAAGATCGAATTTTCAGAATGAGATCGTTCTCCTGCATTTTAGGGAAGAAAGTTTCGTACATCAGATTTCCCCCCTCCACAAGCAACAGGTTCACTCCGATCGAAGATAAAAATGCAAAACATTCTTCCGCAAGTGTTTCCGGATCGAAGGTATAAATTTCTTTTTCTGTAAGGGATCGAAGTTGCTCTTTAATTTTTTCCTCAAAAAAAGCCCCTCTTTTGAAGAGAAAAACGCATTTTTTAGAACCGTTATTTTCGTTGATCTCCTTTTGCTTTTCGATCCATCCCTCTGGTATATTCCTTTCTTCGAATATAATAAAAACACGGTACGGCTGATATCGTTCCCGGAACTTCCGATGGATCTCCAAAATTTCCGGCTCAAATCCATACTTTAGGACATTCTTCAAAAAATAGGAAACCCCAAAAAATCCCTCACTTCTATTAGGAATATCCGTACTTCCCGAATTTTTTCCCGCAACATTATCCATTCCGGATTCTCCCTTAAAGGAAAAACCGTATTCAAACTTCAAAACACCCGCCTTTTCCAAGTTGGGTTCCGCTTCGAACTGGTGGCTGATACCTAAACCGGTATTTTCCCCGATCCGGAATTCCAAACCGGGGTTATCGTGGAACAAGGTTCCCGGTCCCACGAGCACCGCGTCGCACTTTGCCCGTAAAATCGACGTTAAGTGATTAGAAATATTTCCTGAAAAACGGATCGGAGACTTATCTCTTTTGGAAAAAAAACCTTCTTTGGAAAGTGCGGTCTTCAGAATCATAGAGGGTTTTTTTCTTTCGATCCGAGAAACGAATCCGAACAAACTTTCCTCCGCGATTTCCCTTAAACCAGGTTCAGCCACAACTAAAATCCCTTCCCGTCGGCAAAGCTCCAATCCTTCGTTTTCGCGAACGAGCGGGTTCGGATCCTTTCGGCCGTAGTAAAGTGTCTTCGGTTTGTGTTCTAAAATCAGATCCAAACAAGGAGGAGTTTTTCCGCTATGAGTACAAGGTTCAAGAGTAACCCAAACGTTATGCGGTTTTTGAAAAAATCCATTCTTTAAAAATTCGTAATATGCGTTTCTCTCTGCGTGCGGTCCTCCGACTGGAGAAGTCCTACCTTTGGCAAGGATACGGGTATTGTCAACGTCCGTGATAAGACAAGAAACGGGCGGATTCGGGGAACTTTCGCCCGTCGATAAAAAGGAAAGTTTACGCAATTCCTCCCGAAATTTTTCCGGGAGAAGAGTCATCAGCCTCGAGCCTTTCGTATAATGTGGTCGTAGATATCCACGAGAGGAGCCGCGATAAAAATGGAAGAATACGTTCCGATGACGATCCCAAAGGTAAGTACATAAGCGAAGTCGAAAAGTTCGGTCGCTCCCCCAATGATAATCGCAACAATGGAGATCAGAGTCGCAAAAGACGTGTTAAACGTTCTTCCCAGAGTCTGATTGATCGCAGAATTGATGGTCTGACCGAAAGTTTGGTCCAAATTTCCGGACGCATTTTCCCGAATTCGATCAAAAACGACGATCGTATCGTTGATCGAATATCCGAGGAGAGTCAAAAGAGCCGCGATGATCGGAACACTCGGTTTGATTTGGAAAAACCCAATAAATGCAACAGTCAGTATTAAATCGTGGGTCAAGGCCACAATCGCTCCCAAGGCGAATTTGAATTGAAATCGAAAACTGATATACGCAAGAATAATCGCCATCGTAAGTCCGAGCAGAGTGATTCCAGTGGAAGAAAGTTCACCCCCTACGATCGCACCGACTTGATTGGCACTGAGTACATTACTTTTATCTATTCCAAAATCCGCAATCAGGATAGAAATAAGGGCGTCAATGCCGGAAAGCTCCACCTTATCCGTAGGTTTCAATCCGCTCTTTTCCCTGTATTTTTGTAGAATGAAATCCAGAGAACCGAGGCCGATATCAATTTGATAATGATGTTTTTCCTTATCCAAGAGTAAGAGTACCGCTTCGATCTTATTTTCCGCAAAATAGCTTTCCAATTTTCTGCGGTCCGTATTTTGATCGAACTCGATCACGGTTCTAAGTCCCCCGTTAAAATCCAAAGAATTTGCAAACCCTCCGTGAACGAAGTATGTATAACCAAAACCGAATATGATCAGAACCAAGGAAAAGACGATGGAAACGTATTTGTATTTTATAAAATCAAACATTCTTAATACTCCAATTTTTTAAAGCCGAGCTGTAGTCTTTGAACTCCCAACTTATTGACCAAAATATCCATCACCAAACGGCTTAAGAACAAGGATGTAAAAAGAGAAGTAACGATCCCCCAACAAAGCGTAATCGCAAATCCTTTAATAGGACCGTTTCCAAGGCGGATCATCAAAATCCCGGAAATCAACGTGGTTACGTTACTGTCTATGATCGTCCAGAATGCGTTGTCGAAACCCTGTGCCACCGCAACCGCGGCTGATTTACCGGCCCACAATTCCTCTTTGATCCGTTCGTAGATGATCACATTCGCATCCACTGCCATACCCACGGTCAAAATGATCCCGGCAAAACCCGGCAAAGTCAAAGTAAATCCCATCAAGGAAAGGAGAGCACTGAGGATTAGAATATTCGCAAAAAGGGCGACATTGGCGACCAAACCAGAAAGACGATAGATCAAAATCATATAGAACATGACAAGAACGAATCCGATTAGAACCGCCTTCATACCAACTTCGATGGATTCGATCCCAAGAGTGGGCCCGATAAATCTCATTTCCAAAACTCGGAGAGGAATTGGAAGCGCTCCTTCACTGATTACGTTTGCAAGATCCACCGCCTCTTCTTTGGCAAAGGAACCGTCGATCTGCGCTACACCACCCGCAATTGCGCCGCGAATCGTAGGAGCGGAAACCACTTTGTCTCCCCAAACAATGGCTAAATTTCTACCTTTGTTTTGAGAAGTGATCTCGAAGAATTTTTCGGCTCCCGAACTGGTCAGAGTAAACGAAACGATATAACCGAAGGAATTATTTTCAAAGGAAGGCCTCGCATCCCTCATATCTCTTCCGTCCAGAGCGATCGCTTTTTCCAAAACGATGAACCGTCTCGGAAGTAAAGGAGAATTTTGATTGTTTCCCCTCGCCCAATAGGCAAAAATCCTGTATTTATCCTTGGGAATTTTATACTTATCTTCTAAGGCTTGCAGAAATTTATCCTGTTCCGCCTTACCTAATTTTTGTTTTACAATATTCTGATATTGAACGATATCGGTTTCTTCTCTTCTTTTCAGTTCGAGAAGTTTATTTTCTTCCTGCTGGATAATTGCTGCATAGGTAAGTCCATTTCCCGCCGAATTCTCGGGTTCTTCCAGACGATATTCTACGGTTTCGGTGTTCTGGATGATTTCCAAAATTTGGGAAGAGTTAGTCACACCGGGAAGAGAAACTTCGATGGAATCCTGATCCTTTTGAATTCGCACCTGAGGTTCGGTGAGGTTTTGACTTGTAAGACGATTATCAATGATGAGTTTCGCCTTTTCCAGTTCTAAAAGTTTTCGGCTCGGGGAAAGTTCAAAATAACTTTCGATCTCGCTCAGGCGATCCTTAGCCTTTTTCTTTTCTTTTTCGTCAACAGAAGGATCCGCCACGGTCTTTTGTAAAGTTTCAATTTCTTTAATATAACTTTCACGAAGTTTGAACGCGTAATCCTCAAAATCCCCTTTCAGAGCGACCCGCATCCCACCTTGCAAGTCGAGACCGAGTTTAATCGTAAGAGGACGTCCTTTGGTAATCCATTCCTCCACGAAAGTTGGACGGAGCTTGTTTTTGGCTTCCAAAATCAGCTCTGGATTTTCCTGAGAGATTTGGTTGATCTTTGCGGAAGTGATAAATCTACCTTTGACCAAAAGATAAGATTCTTCCTGAAAAGCAGTTGGAACAGGAGTAATCACCCAGTCGGATTGTTTGTATTCTAGGTTCCAACGTTTTTCAAACCGGGAAAGAATCGCCTTTTTTTGTTCCGGCGGGAGAGAAATAAATTCTTTTCTGATCGCAAGTTCCAACTCCCTAGTCGCAAAGTTGGGATAAAGTATTACCGTAGCCACTAAAATAATAGCAAGCGGCAGGAAAATCCATGTCGCAGATTTCAAGGGAAACTCCTAATCTCTTCTCATTTTATTGATCGTAACCGGGGATCTGCGACTAGAATTGCCGCGCGATTTACCCGCTTTCAATCGATACAAAGCAAATAATAGAATAAATACTACAATGATAATAGGTTTCTTATATTCGGAAAGAAAACCAGTAAAAGAACCGGCCTTTTGCCCTCCCTGAACTTTCTTTTTTTCCTCTTCCTTTTTTTTGTCTTCGCCTAACTTCAGTATTTCGGAAAGACTACTCCTAAAGGAAGCGCCCTGCTCCGGCTTTTCGGATTCAACAGAGGCGGTATAACCGGGCAGATTGTTCGGACGGACCTTCATCTCTTCGTTGACCCAATACGGCTTGGGTAGTTCTCCCAGATCGGTTTTGGAAACACTCGCACTCGCAAGCGGTTGTCCGTCTACATTACCGGACTCTTTGATTTGTGTATTGGAGTTAGATGAATTCGATCCGTTATTCTGAGAAGTATTGTTTCCGGAAGAGCTACCCTCGTTATTATCCGGCTCCGTATTCTTCTTTGAATTTTCTGGATTGGTCGGAACAGTAGAAGACTTTTTAGACTTCTTTTTTTTGAATCTTCTTTTTTCCTTTTTTTTGGAAATCTTAGAACCGCTCGAAGAGCTATAATTCGAAGATTTTTTGCTGACGGTCTTTTTTTTGGGTTCTGAAACCTTTTCTAAAAAATCAACTTCTTCCCCATCCTGAGAAAATAAAGATAGATTTCCTAGAAATAAAAAGATCAGAATTGAGACCGCGACTTTTTTCATTTGTCTGCTTGTTTCTTTTTTAAAACGGTACTCGCGGTAAAAGATACGTTCGTATCTTTTGCGATGTTGAGAACTACAACCTCGTTGTTGTCTTTGATCTCTACGACCTTACCGTGAATTCCAGACGAAGTAATCACTTCGTCTCCTTTTTTCAAACCGCCTATCATCTCTTTACGTTTTTTTTCTTCGCTCCTCTGCGGGCGTATGACTAGGAAATACATAATCACGAGCATAATCGGGATCAGAAGCAAAGTGGAAAAAGGAGATTTATCCCCTTCTCCGGCGGCCTGCGCCAGTTGTAGTAATATGCTGGAATTAAAAATCATGATTTACTTTCCTGTTCGGTCTTTTTTGTCAAACTCTTACCAGTATTTTTCCCGTTTACTCTTTGGAAATTAAATCTTCGAAATACTTTCTTGTTTTTCCCGAAAGGAGAGCCTCCCAAGCGATTTTATAACCTTGTTCAATTGTTTTTACCTTTCCCATCACAAAAAGCCCCGCTCCCGCATTTAAAGCCACCGCGTGTGTTCCCGCAATCGGCTCTGAATTCAAAACTCTTCTGGCCAAAACTTCCGCATGTTCACTGGAATTGGCGTATACTTCCTCTCTTTTTAAGGAAGAAAGCCCAAGAGTCATAGGATCAAAAGAATGACGACTGATAACCTCATTTTCTAAGAGAGTATAATCTGTTATTTGAAAGATGGAAAATTCGTCCAGACCATCACGGGAATGACAAACCAAAGCCCGTTTCAAACCTAGGAATTGCAAAACCTTAATGAACAATTCCGTCAATTCCGGTTGGTAAACTCCGATGATCTGAAATTGTGGGGAAAACGGATTGGAAAGAGGACCGATCATATTGAACACAGTTCTAAACCCAAGTTCTTTACGAACCGGACCCGCATACTTCATCGACGGATGCCACATCGGCGCAAATAAGAATGTAAATCCGCGATTTATGAGATGTGCTTCCACTTCTTCCTGGGTCGTTTCGGTTTGATACCCGAGACGAGCGAGAATATCACTCGAACCGGTATGGGAGGATACGGAACGGTTTCCGTGCTTTGCCACCTTCACTCCCAAAGAAGCCAAAGTGATAGCGGAAAGAGTACTAATATTGATCGTGCCTTGGTTGTCCCCACCGGTCCCACAGGTATCCAAAAGATCAAAGGGAAATACAGTCTTAGGCTTGAGTGCGTTCTTACGAAGGGCGAGGGTACAACCGAGCACCTCGTCCACAGATTCTCCGTTGGCACGCATAGCAGTCACGAAAGAGGAAACAAGAATTTCGGAAACTTCCCCCTTCATTACACGACTCATAAAGAATTCGGCCTCTTCGACACTGATATGTTTACGTTCGACCAGTTTAAGAACGATTGCTCTTGGTTCCATTTTTCTGAAACATCCTTTTGATATGAGAAGGTCGAAGAACCTTACTGTTGGTAACGAGATAACGAATTCCGGAAATCACGGTGATCGCGGTAGTAATGAGCATCCCCCAATAAGGAACGAAAGCTCCCAAACCGAAAATAACGTCTCCAAGTCCGGTATTTTTATTCAGATTTTGGAAAAAGTAAATCGCATTCCCAGTGGCAATTTCAAACACCGTAAGACCACTCGCCTTTCCGGAAGCATAGGCCTCGTTGATCAAAATTCTCTTTTTGCTCGAAACCAAAATAAAAAATATGAGGATCAAAAGAATAGCCCCCATTTGAAATACCGTCTTGACCTTTCCAAGCATGGTAGTTCGAATCGAATGTCCTTGTCGGATCGCCAAATAACGAAGACTCGTGATAAGCATATCCCGTCCTATGATCAAACAAACCATCCAAAATTCAATTTGTTCCTGCAAAAATATAAACGTAATAAAACAACCCGTTACGATGATCTTGTCGGCAAGAGGATCCAGGAATTTACCGAACTCGGTTTCCTGATTCCACTTTCGGGCAAGATAACCGTCGATCAAATCGGTGAGAGAAGCCACGGAAAAAAGCACAAGAGCGGCTATGTGATATTCCAGTTCTTTCTGGAATAGAAACCATACGAAAAAAGGGACCGCTACGACACGAAGCATCGTGAGAAGATTAGGAATATTGAAAATAGATTTGTTCATTTAGAAATCCAGGTTCCGTTCATATCGTATTCGTAAAAGGAATCGACCCGCACTTTTCCGATCATACCCGGAATCAGGGAAACTTCATCCACATACACGACCTCATCCATTTCGGGGGCATCCTGAAATCTGCGGACAATGACCTGGCCGTCTTCTTCGACCGAATCCACGATCGCATCGTAAGTTTGACCGATACGGGATTCGTGAATCTCCTCTAAGATCGCCAAGTGTGCATCCCGAATCAGATTGATTCGTTTCGATTTTTCCTTTTCAGGAACGGTTTGTTTTAACTCCGCACCTTTAGTTCCTTCCTGCGGAGAATAGGAAAACAGATTTACCTTTTCCGGTCTCGTTTCTTCAATAAATCGCAGAATCTGATCCACGTCATCCGGTTCCTCTCCGGGATAACCGATGATAAACGAAGTCCGAATTTCGAGACCGGGTTTGACCTCTCTCGCCAAGGCAAAAAGATCCTTGAAAGTGGAACTTTCCCCGACTCGATTCATCGACTTTAGAATTTTAGAAGATACATGTTGCAAAGGGGATTCCAAATACGGAGCGATTTTCGGAGTTTCCCCCATAAGCCGGATCAACTTTTCGGTTTTTTTATCCGGATACAGATACAAGAGCCTTAAAATTTCCAAGGAATCGATCTCTGCAACTTTGCGGACCATATCCAAAAGAACTTCGGAATTCCTTCCGTAATATACGGTGTCTTGGGAAACCAAACAAACTTCTTTAGCACCCGCACGGATCGCACGGTCCGCATCCCGAAGAATATCTTCCACGGGAGATTCCCGAAACTTACCTCGAAAGGAAGGAATGATACAAAATGAACATCCACGGTTACAACCGTCGGAAACCTTCACATAGGCATACGGTTTAGAATAATTTTCGATCTCGGAAGATAGTTTCAATCTTTCTAATAGACTATCGTTGAATTCGCGTTTCGGAGGGGAAAGGTCCGGAAATTTTTCCCGCAGTATTTTACCCGCTTGTGCATATTTGCCCGTGCCGAAAAACAGATCCACTTCCGGAATTTCGGAATTGATATTATCCGGATATCGTTCCGCAAAACAACCTACTACGACCAGTTTCTGATGATTTTGTTTTTTGACCCGGGCCGCAGATAAAATTGTCTGAATCGTTTCTTCCGTAGCCGATTGAATGAAAGTGCAGGTATTGATAAAGTGAAAATCGGACTCTTCCGCAAAAGTGGCCGGAGTAAATCCCTCTTCCAAAAGAGAATGATGCATACTCATAGAGTCCGCGGTATTTTTGGGACAACCGAGAGTGGTGATGTAGAACTTCTTGTCCAAAAAATTCTATTCTCCCAGCTCCTTGATGATGGACTGAGTACTATCATAAGGATTCTGCGTTTTCACGAATATTTTCTTCACGAGTTTTCCCGGACGCCCTAAGGTAATCTTAGGTTTTCCGTTTTGAATCATCTCCACGGCAGAACCGTCTCCTACTTTCAGTTCGAGACGATCCTTTGCCTCTATACTTTTGGTTTCGTTCGCTTGGACAAGACCTCTAAATCCCATCTGGCCATCGATGATAAATTCTGCATAACTCACCTTATTAAAAAACAGGGTCACTTGGATTGGAACGTCGCCTAACGTTTTGGTGTTATCTATCGCATTGTTCTTGTTTTCCTGCTTTTGCTCCTCTTCGCTTAACGTTACAAGAACTTTTGCAGAATTTTCAGTCACGGCCTGCGCTATGATCCGAACATTACGCCTAAGACTTGAAATTTCCGGAATTGTATAACTCAGAACTTTTTCTTGTCCCTCGTTCAGACGGAATTTATACACAGTGAGTTCGGGATATACGTTAAATGCGAGGACCGCTGTATTTAAGGCACCTCCTTTTTCCACAGAGTCGATAAACAGTTTACATTGTTGGTTGCTCACGGAAAAACTCACTCCTTTATCGGGCGTGAGAATAAAAGATTCGCTTCGACTTTCCGGAATGGAACGGGTAAGAAAATCGATGTTTTCGGGAATATCCAGTTTTTTACCGGATTCCTCCACTGCATCGTCCCCAGAAGAAGGGTCTATAAAACTATCAATGATGAGGTATGCAGAAATAAGGATGATCAATACGGACGCAATCGTAAAGATTTTGTTTTTATCCACATTGATTTTTGTATAATACGAAGTGGTCGGACGGGTCAGCTCTTCGAGCGGGGCTTGGGATTCTTCAATCTTTTCTCCCCGATACAAGTTGATGAGTTGTCCAGTATCAAGTTTGAGATAACTCCCGTAATTCTTTAAAAAACCCATAGTGAAAGTTTCACCCGGAAACTGGGAATAATCCTCGGTCTCAAGTGCAAGAATGTATTTAACGGAGATGTTGGTTTCTTTTGCTACATCTTTGACACTGAGTTTTTTTTCTTCTCTCGCCTCGCGGAGAATTTGCCCTACTCTTTTCTGATTCAAAGTTTCTCTCCTTCTAGAACTTAGGGTTATTGTTCCGACACAAGCGGGTTGTTTATAATTTTTGCGTTTCCACCGATATGAAAGTTGAATTGTCCATCTTCTAGATCCGGATTGATTTCCAAGTTGGAGAATTCGACCGTAGTTTCCTTTCCTCTTCCGTCGCTTGCGACCGCTTTCTGAATAAAATACGTTTCCGCATCCACATAAAGGAGCATGGTTTCGAAACCGCCTATTTTTTCCCTTTGTTCCAAATTGAGTACAAAATATTTACGTCCATCTTTGGAAGAAGTTTGTGGTTGTTCGATCGAATCAAACTTATAGTGGTATTTTCTAAAAATTCTGGAAAGGCCTTCATCCGTAAAACTGGAAAAGATTGGACCGGATTTATTCGATTTATTGAGTGTAAGATCCTGTTTTCCCACTGCATTCAGACGGGCTATGTAAATATACAAAGTTTTTCCGTCGGAAACGATCTCATCTCCGGAAGGATCACTAAATTGATACCGAATTCTTCCGCCTTTTTTGTAAAGACAAACCCCTCTCATATTTTTGCTCTTTCTATTGGAAACGGTTTGGATCTGAAAGTTGGCCTTGTAGGAACTCAGATCGTTGAACTTCTTCTTCACCTGTTTAACGACTTCGGAAGGAGAGTTCCAATTATGCGCGGGTTGCGCCAGGAGAGCGGGTTCTAAGACTAAAAATAAAATATAAAAAGAGAGAATGATTGTTTTTTTCATGAGAAAAACCGGATCTCCCGGGATTTTTTTACTAACATCGGATACCTTGGAAACCTTGTCACTTTCTAAAATTGGGGTCGACCCCGATCTGTCAAATTTTGATTCCAAGACAATTTCGTTCGAAAGATAGTCCCGTGGGCTCTTCTGTGAAGTGCGATCGAAAATCCGGACATAGAAAAAGTGGCCCGAGCAAGAGTCGCAAGTCAGACTTTATTATCGGCAACTTTAAGAAGCTCATCCCTATTTTGCGAAACCAATACCGAGAGACATTTCTGCAAAATTCTTTTTTCACTCGACGAAGTTATATGAAAACTCACCTTAAATAACGTGAATCCGATATACTAACGCGAAAACGATTAGTGTGAAAAGCAAGGTCCGATTGAATGCTAAATTTTATAATCCGAATCTTGTAACTTCCTTTTATTTATAATTCAAGACCACAAACCCATACAAAAGTCGTTTAAATTCATTTACAATTCTTGTATGTCCCTGATACTATTTGGAATGAAATTTTTTGCAAAGAGCCACAATATGAATATAGGATTAGATTCTATTTCGTGAAACGACCAATCATTGTAAGCTTCGATTCTTTTCGATATCATTTACTCGAAGAAAACTTTCCATTTTTTCGAAGGTCGTTTATTTTGAGATGGCTTGGTCTTTTTTCGATTCTCCTCCTTGTTTTCAACCTTTCTATTCTTGCTGAAGAAAATGATAATTTTGAGAGCGAAAA
>NZ_CP024871.1:1260000-1270000 GCF_000306675.2 Leptospira mayottensis 200901116 | reverse complement strand
ATTTTAATTAGAATGTCCTGGAAATAGGTTTTGGGACAAGCTCTGATATGGCGCCCCCATCCGGAGCCGTAAATATTTTTTCGCATTTTTTTTTAATCACCCAATAATTTAACTCGTTAGAGAAAAGCATTCGCGACGATTGATCAGACTGATATTCGCGGGTTGGATACCGCAGGATAATCTATACATCGGGAGCTGTTCTTAGTCTTAAAACGAAGGTCAAATTTGAAATTCAAATTTGCTTCAACACTGAGCCAACAAGTATTCCTCCTTTATCGTACATCTTCTCTAACGAATTCAATTATTGGATGAAACATTACTCTAACTCTATGCAACCAGATTCATCGCCGCCCAAAGAAATCCGGATAACTCTCTTGAAACTGCCGTTATCATTACCTGAGGAGTTTTTCCTCTTTGCTGTAGATTACGAAACTTCTTGTGTAATCTGAGAGATGCTTTTTCCGCCAAAGCAACAACTAACGCAGGTTGTCCCGATCTACGTGCGGTTACAATCTTACTTCCTGTTCCAGGGAAACGATGTTGCCAAGCTGCTTCTGTCAATATTCTTCGAAGTCTGGGACTTCCAGTTTTTGTTATCCCTGTTTGTTTTCTTTTGGAACCGCTGGAATATTCTCCCGGAACAAGTCCTAAAAAACTCATGAACGAACCGGCTGTTTTGAATCGTTTGAAGTCACAAACCTCACAAAGTAAAAACATTGCGGTTAGATAATCCACTCCTCGGAAACATCTTAATATTCCTACTTTCTCTCGATACGGTTCACTTTTCGCTATCTCTTGTATCCTCTTATCCATCGCTTTTAAATTCTCTTCTTGAACTCTTACCCGACTATAATAGTCGTTAAACGTCTCTTGAAGGATCTCGTTGTTAAACTGTAGATTGTTCAACCATTTGTTATGACTGACTGTCCAATACTTTGTTGCTGAGTAAGTTATACCCTTTCTTAATAAGAATTTCATCAACCTTTGACGATTCCTTCCTAAATCCAAACGAAGGCTGTCACGGGATCTCAAATAATCCCTTACCGCTTCGTCCTCTTCACTCGGTACATGAATCGATTCTAATTCTCCACTTCGTAATAATTTTGCTAATTTGATCGCATCTCTTTTATCGGTTTTGATCTTATCCGAACTTTGTCTTGGTATCTTTCCTGGCGCTACAAGGATACAGTTCACTCCCAAAGACTTGAGATTTCTGTAAAGTGGATAACCCGTTACTCCCGCCTCGTAACAACTATGTATCTCGTTCCATTCTGATTTTAGTTTATTGACGAACTTTTTGATCTGAACCTCATTATGTTTTATCTGCTGTTCTTTTACTATTTCCTTTGTATTGTTCGTTAAACTCGCAATTCTAATCGTTTCTTTGTGGACATCCATTCCTACATATATTTTTCTTTTCATTACGTTCCTTCTGTTGGTTTTCTTGTTTTGTGGTAAATGCTTGCATCTAACCCACGGTTTTCAAGCCCAGAAGGGGCGCCATTTTGTCTTAGATATTTTAACTCTGATTCGATTCGTTGCAATTCCGTGATTGTATCCATTATTTTCTCCCAATCTCTTCCGGATATTCATCGGACTCTCGAATCCAATAGTACAAACAAAGAAGTTTCGTTTTGAAATTTTTGATAAATAACTATATAGAAGTTTTTTAGGTATGTTGAATGAGTAGAAAACGGAAAGTCAAACCTACTCAAAAGTTGGATAGAAGTCGACTTTAAAGAATTCCATTTTCTTTCAGGGTTTTTTCGGAGAGTCCTGTAATTTCTAAAACGGTCTTTAGATCAATCCCTTTCTTTAACATTTTACCGGCATCTTCTAATTTACCTTCAATCTTACCTTTCTCAACACCCTTTTCGATTCCTTGCTGCATTCCTTGTTGTATGCCTTCTGAAATGAGTCTCTCCGCTGTAGTCACTGTTAGTTCCTCATATTGTTCTAATTTTGATCTTTCCAAAACTCTTTTGAGTTCCGTAGGTTTTAAATCACGGGCCCAATAAATATACAACAACAGTTTCCGTAAGATTGCAACCCTTTTCGATTCTTCCTCTATTCCTAATAATAGCGAAAATAACCCCGGTAAGTGAGAAACAAATTCCAAATCCCCTTCCCGGATTTTTTGAACCACCCCCAAAGTGACTTGAAAAGTGATACTTTCCAACTTCTTTTTCAACTCTACTTCTTTTAGATCAAGCAAGTCTATTTTAAAATCGGGAATGAAGTCCTTAAATACGTCCGTTTCTTGTTTTGTTAATACGAACTGGTCCAAAAATCGATCTCCCAATTTCCATTCCTTTTCTCCGTGATAGAACACGAATGGAATGACTACGGAAAGTGGCTCTCCATTTCTTTGTTGGTTTCGATAGATTTCCGTTAAATATCCGAGTAATTGAATATAGATGGTGTTTTCTAAATAACTTTTGTGTTCGAAAAGTAAATAGACGTTCGACTTGTTTCCAGACTTGAGAGGGATTTGAAACAGCAAATCCGTTTGTTCTTGTTTTAGTTCCTCGGATATAAAGCTCGATTCGGACAATTCCAAGTTTTCCAAGTCGAGTAGTTTGACCACTTCCGGCGCTAACGTGTTTTTGAAAAAAGTAGCCGCTTCTTTTTTGTCCTGAAAGGTTTCTCGAATCAATCGATCGTGAGGATTGTTCACTTCGGTCATCCGTTATCCTTGAGCTATCATTTTTCTCGGTCAATTCCATTTGGGAATTCTTCTAACCTACCATTCTTCCATAAAAGGCAGAGTTCGAAGTTTTTCACAAAAGCGTTGTTATATTTGATGGGTGTTTCTACGAATTTTTCCGTGGAACCTATAAACATTTTCAGTTTAAAATTAGATAAAGATATCTTTATTATTGAATGCGGCGATAGAAAATTCTTGCTAAAACTTCGGCACGTTCTTTAGCATTCAACCGCTTTGCTTCTTCCCTACTTTTGAGATCGTCAAATACTGATGTTACATTTAGAATTACGTTGGCTTTACTTAATACAATCCGATTATTATATTCTTCCGAATCTAAGATTTGGAACAATTTAAGCATAAGGAAAGAAGAAATTCGGTTCAATAAAGGAAGACGGTTTTCACCTTCTATGATATGTTCCCTAATTTCAAACGCGTCATAATGTAATATTGCAACAGCCCAAAACAAAGAAGAAATCAGAATGCCGAATGCGGAATTTGAAGCAAAAAAATATCCATGTAATGGAAGAATATAAACAAATATTAAAGAAACCAAGAGCGAGATGATGATACCGAAAAAAATAAAAATGCTTTTACTCGATCATCCCCATGTTTTTGAAAAATAAAAAACAAAACTTGAATTAAAGAAATCAATATATAAAAACTGCAATATCCGATCAAAAGATGATAAATCCAAGTTGGAGTTTAAGCGAACTTCTCTGGTTCTGTAAGATGAACAACATTACAATTTACAATAGATACCAAAAAGTAAACAAGAATGATTATATTGGTCATTGATTTCCAACTCATTTCTTTAGGTATCTTATGCGAGTTAAACAAATTGAATATAAGAAAGTGTAGAAAATGCGGAGTAAAAGTGGCTGGAATTAATGTCCAATTGACTATAGCGGATCGATATTCATTGGGAGTGTAAACTCGCGATCCTAAACAAACTAGCCAAGCAGCAAGTGAAATTGTAAGTAAGAAAAAATAATTTCGAACCGGCTTATTGGAAGCAAAAATGAGGGTGTCAGCGCTCCTGTGTAAATGACATATCTTAAAACGAATCGAACTTCAACCGATCGCCGAAAATAATCGAAAATTGGTTCATGGCTTTCCCCCAATCTTGAATAGGCATGGTCCATTTTTTAGACATATTATTCAAAGCTAAATAAAGAAGCTTGATAGCCGCTTCATCGGTAGGAAACGAACCCCGATTCTTGATAATTTTTCTTAGCCCCATATTCATAGATTCGATGGCGTTTGTGGTGTAAATCGCCTTACGAATATTAGGTGGATATGCCAAAAAAGGAATCACCGATTCCCAATTGTTTCTCCAGGACTTGCTGATCATCGGATATTGACTGTCCCATTTGGTTGAAAAATCATCAAGGCTTTTCTTAGCAATCTCTGCCGACGGAGATTTGTAGATAGCCTTTAAATCAATCATCAACTCTTTCTTCTGTTTGTAAGAAACCCATTTCAAAGAATTCCTTACCATATGAACGATACAAAGTTGAACTTGTGCATTAGGAAAAACTGATATGATCGTATCCGGAAATCCTTTTAACCCGTCAACGCAGGCGATTAAGATATCTTCAACTCCGCGATTCTTTAAATCGGTTAAGATCTGAAGCCAGAACTTCGCTCCTTCGGTGCGCTCCACCCAAATCCCAAGTATCTCTTTTGTGCCCTGTAGATTGATTCCTAAAGCCAAATAGAAGGATTTGTTTTGAACGTGGTGGCCGTCTCTCACCTTTACGACTAACGCGTCCATGATGAGAATTGGATATACTTTATCCAAGGGGCGATTCTGCCACTCGATCACCGTTTCCAGTACCGAATCGGTGACTTCTGAGATCAGATCCGCTGAGACTTCCACTTGATAGATTTCTTGGAGATGTTGGGTAATTTCTCGTGTGGTCATTCCGCGTGAATACATCGAAATGATCTTATCGTCGAAGCCGGTAAAGCGTGTCTGTCCTTTTTGAATGATCTGAGGTTCGAAACTGCCGTTTCTGTCTCGAGGTATTTCCAAATCGATTGTTCCAAAATCTCCTTTGAGCTTTTTGCTACTTTTTCCATTCCGAGAATTTCCTGTGTTATTTCCCAACGAGGAATTCTTCTCGTATCCAAGGTGATGCGTCATCTCACCTTGCATCGCTCGCTCTATCAGTGATTTCGTTAGTTGCTTTAAGAGGCCTTCATTTCCCAGTAGATCTTCAGGACTCTTATCTTTGATTAATTCATCGAGTAGCTCTTCAGCTCGATTTTTGGGGTTGCTCATATTGGGTTTATCCTTGTTACTTTTTGGTTATTCACAAGTCATTTACACAATCAAGCCGACACTCTCTGACTAAAAGTCTGTCCTAAGCCTCAGAATGTAGGAACTCCCGTTGTTTTTTAGAAACTTGCTGGATCGTTTAGAGATATTTTTTTAAGGTTTTGAGACGGGTTCTAAGAATAAGTATCTCGACAACTTACAATTTTCGTTATAAACAAGAACGGAGTGTAAGATCTTATCTTGGCTATTACACCTAATATCAACAAACAAGATCTTTGTTCCAATCATTCCCCTATTCCAATAAAGGTTTAGCAAATACCAATCTTTCTCTTTCAAGCACCGGTTAACTTTAAGTTCCGGGTCTTTCTTTTTTTATCCCATCTCCGTGAAGTTCTCATCTTATCATTTTACTTTTTAAACGAAACTCCGGTTTTCCGGAACCCGCTTTCTATCTTTGATGTGGATTCTGCACCCGATCAACCCGCTCTTAAGATCTCTCTTCCTTTCGAACCGATCTGAGGGCTAACGTATCCCCGTTCTTCCATCAATTCCATCAAACGTGCAGCCTTATTGTAACCAATCCTCATTCTTCGTTGCAAATAACTTGCAGAAGCCTTACGATCAGTCCTAACGATCTCCCAAGCTTGTTCGAAAAGTTGTTCGTCCTCTTCATCCACAGTCGAACTTTCCGTTTCTTCGTCCAGATCGAAATCCACATAAGAAGGTTTACCGAACTTGCGCGCCTCTTCCACAATCCTTTCGATCTCTTCCTCCGAAACATACGGAGATTGAATTCGAATCAAATCCGCGGCGGTAGGAGACTTATAAAGAAAATCCCCTTTTCCTAAAAGGGATTCTGCGCCGTTTTGATCCAAAATAATCTTAGAATCCGTTTTCTGAGCCACATGAAAAGCCATACGTGCAGGACAGTTGGCCTTAATGAGACCGGTGATCACGTCCACGGACGGACGTTGTGTCGCCATAATAAGGTGAATTCCCACCGCTCTAGATTTTTGAGTGATTCGAGTGATCGCATCTTCTAGATCCTTACCCGAAACCATCATCAGATCCGCAAGCTCGTCGATAAAAATGACTATATACGGCATCTTTTTGTAGCCGTCCCGATGTGCGCCCTGTTCCACTTTTTCATTATATGTTTTAAAATCGCGACATTTGAGTTTGGAAACGGAATGATACCGGGCCTCCATTTCCTGAATCGCCCATGCTAAGGCACGAGTCGCCTTTTTCGGATCGGTGATAACGGGCATCAACAAATGGGGAATATCCTCGTACAAAGTGAGTTCTACCATCTTCGGATCGATCATGATAAAACGAACTTCTTCCGGAGAAAGATGTACCACCAAAGAAGAAATCATGGAATTTAAACAAACCGATTTACCAGAACCGGTCGTTCCTGCAACAAGCAAATGCGGAAGTTTATTTAGATCGATGCCGACTAACTTTCCGGAAATATCTTTTCCAATTAGAATAGAAAGATCCTTTTTCGGACGAAGACTTAAGTTTTGATGTAGGATATCTCCGAGAAACACGTCTTCTCTTATGCTGTTCGGAACCTCAATCCCGATCGTGGACTTACCCGGAATCGGAGCTACGATCCGGATATTCTTTACCGCGAGATAAAGGCGAAGTTCGTCTGCAAGGGAAGTAATTCTTCCGAGTTTAACTCCCAAAGGCGGAGAGAGTTCATAACGTGTGATGATCGGCCCACGTTCCATAGAAACGACTTGAGATTCGTACCCGTATTGGCGAATGATCTCTTCGATCTTACGTGCTACTTTGTCCGATTCAATTTTAAATAAAGGATCTTGAATTTTCGTAGTAGTCGTTTTCAAACTCTTAAGAGGAACGTGATAGATGGAACGTTTGGACCGAACTTCTGGAACGAGAGTTATAGGAGGAAATGGTAGAGTCGATTCCATCTTATCTTCCTTTTTTCCCGAAGGAAAACTCAAGGATGAATCAGTATAATCCATCAAGGAAACATTCCGAGACGTTGAGGCTACGGAGGTTTCTATGTTTTCAGAAGAAGTTTCCCCCTGAGAAAATTCTGAATCCAAAGTTTTTTTTTCTTCGAAGGATTCCTCCAAAACTTCTTTAGAATCTGAGGTAATATAATCTTCCTTAGAAAATTCTTTTTCAAATCCGGAAGCCGTTCCAGTGAACGAAACTTCCTCCTTCTCCCGTATTTCTTCCGATGCAACGAAACGATCCGTTCGATCCAATTCGTTCCTTCTACTCGAATCAGAAAAATCGGTTTCCTTAGAAGAAGGAACGACTAATGTAACATTAGGTTTTATACTCGAAGAATCGGAAGTTCTAAAGTCTATGATTTCCCAACCGGAAGAGGTTTCCGGAAAGGTCTTTTGATCCCGAATTTTTTCCGAAAGGGAAGGAGAAACAGATTGAAAACGAAACACCTTACCTTGTTCTTCAAAGTTTCCGGCAAAAGCTCCTCGATTTTGAAAACGAATTCGAGAAGTTTCCGAAGTCACCATGGAACTCACATCTACCTTCGATAATAGATCGGAAAGCCTACCTTCTTTTCCAAAAGTGGAATGAAGTGCATCCCGTAACGGGGATGTCTCTTTTTGTCCCTGAGTTTGTTTGTGAGGATGTATCTCTTGCCGAAACTGTTTTGGAGAATGTATTCCATCTGTATGAGCAGAAAACCAAGGAAGATCAGTTTTTCTTTTTTGAAATTTTTTAACCACCGATTGAAAAAGGGATCCGAGATTTTCTCCACTCTTTCCGAAACCGTATTTTGTCCCCGCTGTCGCGAGAATCCTTCCCACGAAATGAAGAGGTGATTCGTTTAACAAAAGTATTAAACCGTAAAAGTAAAAAATGAGATGAATGAGAACTTTACCGGTCGCACCAAAAACGAATTCCAAACCCGAAGAAAGAAATTGCCCCGCAATCCCTCCTTGGGATGCAAAAGGAATCGTGGAAACATGTCCGGTGATTTGAAGAGTTATGGCGAAACATAATAAAAATATGGGAAGAGACAATAGTCGATTCGTTAATTCCAATCCTTCTTTGACAAGTCGAAGCGCCCCGAGACCAATCATAAAAAATCCGGGCAAAAACGAGGCCGCCCCGAACATAAAAAACATTCCATAAGAAATATAAAATCCTAATCGTCCAAAAAAGTTGTATTCGACTCCATGCTCTCCTGCATCAAAGGAACCCAAAGACAGAATCAGTATAATCCCGACAAAGAGTAATACATAAGGGAGAATCATCTTTCCGTTTTGCAAATTCCAGGTAGATTTGAGATCTTTGGATTCCATATTTTCTCTATCGGGATAAATTCCGAAAAAGAAAAGAGACTTAATTTCGATTTTTTGGAAGTGCCTTATTTCCTCATTTAAAAATATACTTGAACCACTGAACGTTTCCTCACCTAAAAACCTACACGAAACCTAATCAAAAATCAGCACTCTTTTAAGTGAGAGGCTGTAAACATGAAACTATCTTTAGAGGAACGTAAGGTTATGATTAAGGTATTTCGAGAAAGATACAGATACGCCATAGCTTAAAAATATTTTAATTCCAAAAAGAAAATTGCTGAAATATTCTGATTTACTACTACTCGATCTAAAATATTTCTAATTTAAATGCTTTTTGAATGGGATGATAAGAAGAACACTTTAAATCTTAAAAAGCATCAGATATCGTTTAAACAAGCTTCTCAGGTCTTTTTAGATAAAGATGCAATTTACATTCCCGATAAAAAACTGAGGAAAGGTGGCTTGTCCTTGGGAAAATTGAAAATTTTACTGTAATAGTAGTTGTTTTTGTAGACAAATCTAATAAAGAAGCAGAAAAGTTAAGGATAATAAAGCTAATAAATTGGAAGAAAAAGAATACTTCCAAAGATTAAGAAATGAAAAAACATTACGATTTCTCTAAAGGTAAAAAAGGCGTCTTCTTTATAGAAGATAAAAAAAAATATACATTTGCCAATATATCTTGATACCGATATCGAGGAATATTTTTCCAAAATTGCATCTTCTAAAGGTAAAGACTTAAATTCTATCATTAACAAGGTTCTTAAAAAAGAAGTCGAACTTCAAAAAGAACTTTCTATTTGATTGTTTAGCTACGACGTATAACTACGACTTCCCGCTTCGTTCGGCTCCGCACATTCGCTTTGTTACTCAACTTGCGAGACGACGCTAAGGCGCCTCAAACCTCGTGCCAATTTTTTCGCGTGCTTAGACGCGCTCCAGAAACGCGAACGTCGGGAAAGCTTATATCGTTAGGCGAAATCTCACCTTTAACCATGGGACACAAATTTGCCGCCGAATATAACGCCGCCGTTGTGCTGGCATCACGGATCTCGTCGATTCCCATGCTCAAGGCCTTGACATTCCGTCCGCTGCTTCGCTCGTGGCCGCTCGGAGTCCCGAACTATTTCGCACGCATGTTACCAAAGAATTTCTCCGTGCAGCGCATCGAATCCGCACCGGAAAGACTCGTGTAACAGATCTATACCTTCGAAATCAAGATACAGTTGCAAACAATTTTGTTGCCTATGCCAGATTACGACCGTGGCAACTTCTCTGCGGATGCTAACGACGAACTCTATAATCATGTCGCTCAGTACATTCAGAAATGATAATTACTGGAGATAACGATCTATTAAAAATGAATCCATTTGAGAAAATTGAAATAATTTCTCCGAGGGAATATAAGTTACGATATTTAATTTAATTCCAAGTGAAACCTTCGAGGCGATTCTTTCGTTAAGTGAAAAGCCAAAAATCTTTATTATTATGAAAAATAAAGTTCTCCACTCCCGTTTGCCTTTTTTCGCTCGTTCCAAATCCGGCAGTTAGGTAAGTATAACTCTCCATTTTCCAATACTTGATAGTGTAATCTCATTATTTGTGAAATTTTTCTACAACTTCTATTACTGATCTCTATAAAATAGGATACCCTTAATTGAGCACAAATTCCGCGTTTAAGCGTGGAGTTTTAGACACTTT